>BACX01000721.1 GCA_000333335.1 Sphingomonas-like bacterium B12
GCGACCGACCGCCGCGATGGACGGCCTCAGTTCGCTCGGGAAACTCTGGGTGGCCGAGATGAACCGCCTCGGCATCGTGATCGATCCCAGCCATGCGTCGGACGCGGCGTTCGACGATATGCTGGCCTTGTCGACCACCCCATTGCTGCTCTCGCATTCGGGTTCGAGGCATGGCTTCGACACGCCGCGCAACCTCGACGATGCGCGTCTCAAGGCGCTGGCGGCGGCCGGGGGCGTGATCGGCTTCACCACCATCTTCCTGTCCGAATTGCGCGCGAGCCCCGAACGCTTCGCACTGCTGAAGCGTCTGGACGACATCGGCACGCTCTCGCCGGACGACCAGCAGGCCCTGACGACACGGTGGCGCGAACTCGATGCCGACGAACCGATGTGGTCGGCGGATTTCGAGGATTACATGCGCATCCTGTTGCACGTCATCGACGTTGCCGGTGTCGATCATGTCGCGTTCGGCGCCGATTTCGACGGCGGCGGTGGCGTGCCGGGTCTCGAGGACGTGACGGCGCTCCCGAAAATCACCGACCGTCTGCTCGCCGAGGGTTTTGGCGAAGACGATCTCGCAAAGCTCTGGGGCGGCAATATCCTGCGCGTGCTACGGCGCGCCGAGCAGGCGTCTGCCCCGGGAACCCACCTCGACAGGAATTGAGCCATGCCGCTGAAGGCGCACGTCGATCCCGCCGCGCTCGACGCCCTCCTCGCCCCCTATGACACCACCTCCGCGCCGGGCTATGCGGTGGGCGTCGCGCTCGATGGCCGGCCGCTCTACCGGCGTGGCGTGGGCATGGCGAGCATCGAGCTGCCTGTCTCACTCTCGCCCTCGATGCGGATGCGGATCGGCTCCACCTCCAAGCATTTCACCGTGCTCGCCGTGATGCTGCTGGTGGAAGAGCAAAGGCTGTCGCTGGACGACAGCCCCCGGCAGTATATCGCGGAGCTTCCCGCATGGGCCGACAGCATGACCGTCCGTCAGCTGATGGCCCATACCAGCGGCATGCGGGACAGCCTGGATCTGCTGCTCCACGCTGCCGGGCCGGGCAAGCCCACGCCCGACGACTTCCATCTGCGCATGCTGAGCGCGATCGACAGCGTCAATTTCGCGCCGGGCGTCAGCTGGAACTACAACAATGGCGGATACGTGCTGTTGTCCGAGATCGTGGCGCGGCTATCCGGGCAGAGCTTCGCGGCTTTCCTCAAGGAGCGCATCTTCGATCCGGTCGGCATGATCGACACGTTGGTCCGTCCGCTCGACACCGATCTGCTACCTAACAGCGCGACATTGCATGTGCCGACGCCTGCCGGCGGCTGGGTTCGCGGTGTCTTTGGATCGCCGATCGGGGGTGAAGGCGGAATCGTTTCGACGGTGGACGACATGTTGCGCTGGCTCCGGCACATGGATGCGCCGACAATCGGCTCGGCGGGAAGCTGGGCTGAGATGCGCACCCCGCTGACCAGCCACGGCTACGGCCTCGGCCTGTTCATGAACAAGCGCCGCGGCCTCGACAGCGTGCATCATGCGGGGGCGGTGGTGGGCGGCTCGTCCCAGATGATCAAGCTCGTCGACCAGAGGCTCGACATCGTCGCGATGACCAACGGGCGCGGCGGCCTCGAACTCTACAATCTCGTCGATGCGATCATCGCAGCCTGCATCCCCGATCTGCCCGCAGCCGACCAGGACGTCCCGAGGCCACCGGTTACCGGCATCTTCCATTCGACCGGAAGCGGTCGGGCGCTGGAATTGCTGGCGGACGGCGACGCCCAGATATTGCGCTTGGGCGCGATGAAGCTGCCGGCGGTGCGCGATCGGGACGGTGCGATCAGCGTTGCCTTCCTGCCCAGCGACCTGCAGGTCCGTCCGATCGACGACGAGACGGTGATCGTCCGCGAATTCGGCGAGAGCGAGCGGCTTTCGCGCGTCTATCCGCCGGCAGACCCCAATTTGCGCGCGATATCCGGGCGCTACCAGAGCCGGGCGGCTGGTCTCGAAGCACGCATCGACGCCGATGAGGACGGCGCCCGCATGCGCGTCACCGGCGAATTCGGATCGCTGGTCTATGCGCTCGCTCCGATTGGCCACGATCTCTGGGAGGCGACGGCGACGGGGATGCTGCCGCTCGCCGCGACGCTCGAATTCGGGGCCGAAAGCTTCCGCTTCACCAGCGGCCGGACCGTGCGCCTCCCGTTTGACCGCATGCGATGAGCGCACACACGGCAGTTCCACCGATCCGCACCGGCGCGATGGTGGCCCTCCTCGCTATGGTCGGCTTCTTCCTCGCCATGGACGTCTCGCTGACGCTGCTGCTCATCGAACCGATGAAGCGGGAGCTGGGGCTGAGCGATCTTCAGATCGGGCTCCTCCAGGGCTCGGCCTACGGGCTGGCGCTGGGCTTCACCGCCCTGCCGCTCGGCCGCCTTGTCGATCGCCTGTCGCGAGTGGTGCTGATCCGCTTCGGGCTCGGCATCTCGGTCGTCGCGATGTCGGCGATGGCGTTCGTCCATTCGGTCGCCGCTTTGATGATCGCCCGGATGGCACTGGGCATGACCTCGGCGACCCTCGTGCCGGCCGCCTTCTCGATGATGGCGGATGTCTGCGAACCGGACCGGCGAACCGTGTCGGCGAGCATGCTTGTCGTCGGGCAGGCGGCGGGACAGGCGGTCGGCATCCTTGCGGGCGGCCTCGCCTTCGATGCGCTGACGCGATTCCTGGCGAGTCATCCCGGCGGCCTGTTCGGCCTTAGCGCGTGGCGCCTGCTCTATCTCGCCTGCGCGTGCGTCGGCCTCACTCTGCTCGTCATGCTGACTGCGTTGCGGGAACCGGCCCGCCGCGAAGTCGATGTCGCCGACGCCCCGCTGGCCGTCGCGTTGCGCGAGATCTGGGAGAGGCGACGCTTCGTCGTGCCGCTCCTCTTCGCGCTCATGTTCAGCCAGATGACCGCGCAGGCCGCCTCAATCTGGTCGCCGCCGATGATGGTCCGTAACTTCGGCCTCACGCCGGGCGAGCTCGGCTTGTGGCTCAGCGCCGCGATGATGGGTGGCGGGATCGTCGGCTCTTTCGGGGCGGGGCGGCTGGGCATGCTCGGCATTTACCGCTTCGGCCGCCCGGGCGTGTTGGTGCCGGCCATTGTGGCCACGCTCTTCATCGCGCCGCTCTCGCTCTACGGCATGGCGTCCGCGCTGCCGCTGTTCGCGACCATGCTCGGCCTGCACATCCTTGCGGGCGCCATCGCCGCGACATTGGGGGCGACCGCGATCACCCTGCTGATGCCGAACGAGGTGCGCGGCCTGACCTTCGGCCTCAACGCCTTCGTCAGCGCCGTGTTCGGCGCAGCGCTGGCACCGCCGCTGATCGCGTGGCTGAGCGGGCATCTGGGCGGCGGGACCCATATCGGCACCGCCATGGCCGTGCTGTGCATTCCGAGCGCGATCGCCTCCGCCTTGCTGTTGGTTGGCGCGACCCGGGCCGCCCGCTCAGCGCCCGATCCCCTCGCCGCCTGAGTTCATCGGGCGGCTTAGCCTGCGACGTGCTACGGCGAAAAGGACCGGCAGCAGGTAGACCGCGATGATCGCCCAGGCGAGCAGCCGGTATCCCTTGGCGATCAGGGCCACCAGCCCGAACCGGTCCGCGACGAAGATGCACAGGCCGACCATCGCTAGCGTGGAGAGTAGGCGCGCACGTGCCAGGAAGCCCCGC
>BACX01000720.1 GCA_000333335.1 Sphingomonas-like bacterium B12
TGCTCCCCTTCGACAGGGTGGAAAGGGGAATGCCGGTCTCGACACTCATCTCCTTCAAAGTCCATCCGCGCCGGGTCCGCAGCCCTCGAAGGACGGCGCCGAGCGAAGGTGTATGGGCGCTCACTATGATGTCTCCGCGAGGACCGGGCAAATGGGATAACAGCGTCCCATTCAGGATGCTTCGCTAGTCTAGGCGCTCGAGCCGCCCGCGGCAATCCACGGCCAAGCTGTTCAGCCGAGCGATAAAATCTGCGTTGCAGAAACGAGATCATTTTGCCAAAATAGAAACACGGCCCTTCGTCGTCAAAACGATTCTCTGATCAGGATTGCGATCGGCCGCTATCGACCGCAGCGCGACGGGCCCGAGGGGGGCACGGCCACGGTCATCGATGCGAGGGCTGACGATGCGCGTTCTGAGGAATTTGCTGGCCGGGATTTCCCTTGTCGTCGCCGGACCGCAGGCATTCGCTCAAGGCGAGCCGTCATCGTCGCTTGTGCCTCATCCGACTGCCAGGATCGTGCTTCCTGCCCCGGGCCTGCCGACCACCGTTGCAACGACGCATGCGCTAACGAAGGAGGACGTCGACAATTGGCTCGACGGCTATCTTCCCTTCGCTCTGCGCTCGTCTGACATACCTGGCGCCGATGTAGTTGTCGTCAAGGACGGCCAGATCCTGACCGCCCGCGGTTTCGGTTATGCCGATATCGCCAAGCGTAAACCGGTCGATCCTGAAAAGACGCTATTCAGGCCGGGATCCATCTCCAAGCTCTTCACCTGGACGGCCGTCATGCAGATGGTCGAGCAGCACAAGATCGATCTCGACGGCGACATCAACCAGTATCTCGATTTCAAGATCCCGGCCTATCAGGGCCGACCCGTCACCATGCGGCAACTCATGACGCACACCGGCGGTTTCGAGGAAGTGGCGCAGGGCGTCGCCTTCTACGATCCGAAATACATCGTGTCGCTGGAGGCTTATCTCAAGCGCTGGACACCGACGCGGATCTTCCCGGCCGGCACCACGCCGGCTTACTCCNACTGGGGCACTGCGCTCGCCGCCTATATCGTCCAGCGGCAATCCGGCGAGGAGTTCGATGCCTATGTCGAGCATCACATCTTCGGTCCGCTGGGCATGCACAACGCGACCTTCCGGCAGCCACTTCCCACCAACCTCGCGGGCCAGATGGCGACCGGCTATTCGGCGACCGTCGAGCCCAAGCCCTTCGAGTTGATCGGGCCAGCGCCAGCCGGCTCTGTTTCCATATCTGCAACAGACATGGCGCGCTTCATGATCGCCCACCTGCAGAGAGGTTCCTATCTAGGCGCACAGATCCTGCGGCCCGAAACCGCCGACATGATGCATGACAGCCCGCTGGACCGAGTGAACCCGCGCTCGCTGATCCCGCCGCTCTCGCGCATGGAACTCGGCTTTTTCGAGACGAACATCAACGGCCGCGAAGTGATAGGGCATCTCGGCGACGTCGAGGCCTTTCACAGCTCGCTCCATCTCTTCATGAAGGAGAATGTCGGCCTCTACATAAGCTTTAACGGGCCGGGTAAGGACGCCGCCGTGCAGGCGCTGCGCACCGGCATGTTTGACGATTTCGCGGATCGCTATTTCCCCAACGTCGCGCCGGCTGACGGACACCTCGACGCCAAGACGAGCGCGCAGCATGCCGCGATGATGGCCGGCCGCTGGATGGCCAGCCGGCGCGCGGATTCGAACTTCCTTTCGGCCTTCTACTGGCTGGGCGGCCAGACCGTCGTCAGCGTTGGCCCCAGGGGCGAGCTTATCATCCCCAGCATCACCTATCCAGGCGGCCGCCCCCGCCAGTGGACCGAGATCGCGCCATTCGTCTGGCGCGATGCCAACGGCCACGATCGTCTCGCCGCGCAGTTCGTCGACGGTCGGGTGGTGCGATGGAGCTACGACTTCGCCTCCCCCTTCGAGGTGTTCGATCGCGTGCCCGCGTCCCGCAATGCCGGCTGGCTCGTGCCCGCTTTCTTCGCGAGCATCGCGATCCTGCTCATTGCCTTCGTCTGCTGGCCGATCGCCTTCCTGATCCGCCGCACCTTCGCGGCGCCCCCGCCAGTGGCCGGCACCGCGCTCAAGGCGCAGCGCGCCACCAGGCTGATGGCCGGGCTGGAAGCCGGCACGGTCTTAGGCTGGATCGCCACCATCATGAGCGCGCTGAATGATCCCGACGCCCTCGCCGGTGGCGTCATTCCTATCATCTGGGTGCTCAAGATCCTCAGTATCGTCGTCGTGGTCGGCACCGTCGGCATCGCGGGATGGAACGCCTGGCTCACCTGGACGGACGGACGGCGCTGGAACCGGAAGGTCTGGAGCGTGCTGATCCTGCTCTCCAGCCTGCTGCTGCTCTACGTCGCCATAACCTTCCACGTCCTCACGCTCGAGGTGCATTTCTGATGCGTTCTATCGATGTCGAGGTCTCGACGCATACCCTGCGGCTGGCCGAGCCGTTCCGTATCTCCGGTTATGTCTTCGAAACCTGGGACGTGGTGCAGGTCACGCTCCGCGATGGCGCATTCCGGGGCCGAGGCGAAGGCGGCGGCGCTTATTATCTCGATGACGACGTGCCGCACATGCTGGCCGATATTGAGGCGGCACGCGACGCGATCTCGGCGGGGATCACGCGGGAGGGATTACTCGACGCAATGCCGGCTGGCGGCGGTCGCAACGCGGTCGATTGCGCGCTATGGGAGCTCGATGCGGCGCGAGCGGGCGTTCCTGTCTGGCAGCTGGCGGGGCTGAGTGCGCCAAAGCCCGTCCGCACCACTTTCACACTCGGGGCGGATACGCCCGAGATCATGGCACGTCGCGCCCTTGCTTACGATCAGGCCCTTTCGATCAAGGTGAAGCTCACCGGCGATCTCGATCTCGATCTTGCGCGCGTGCGTGCGATCCGCGCCGCCCGGCCCGACGTCTGGCTCGGCGTCGATGGAAATCAGGGTTATGCGATCGATGTTCTGCCTGCCCTCGTCGACGGCCTGAAGCGCGAGGGCGTGTCCGTCCTCGAACAGCCGATCGCGCGCGGTGCCGAGCGCGATCTGGACGGGTTCAGCTCCGCCATCCCGATCGCCGGCGACGAGAGCCTGCTGACGCTGAAGGATATCGGACCGGCCATCGGCCGGTTCGACATCATCAACATCAAGCTCGACAAGTGCGGTGGCCTGACCGAGGGCCTGCTGATGGCCGCCGAAGCCCGCAGGCACGGCCTCGGCGTCATGGTCGGCTGCATGGTCGGCACGAGCCTCGCCATGGCGCCGGCCTTCCTGCTCGGACAGCTCTGTGATCTCGTTGATCTCGATGGGCCGACCTTCCTGTCGGACGATCCCGCGCCGACCGTCCGCTACGAGGACGGCACGATCTGGTCGGGCGCCGACGTTTGGGGCGATGCCGCGCTGGTGACGCCATGAACGAGCCGGCGGCGGCCTGTTGCGCGACGGCCACGCGGGACACCGGACCGCATCGACGCAGCAGCAAAAGCCTTTGACAGTTTTCTGATTAGGATCGTAACATCCTATCTGGGCCATTAAAGAACATCGGGACGCTGCCGCACGCGGCCCGCACATACTGCGGCAGTCAGCACAAAGGCTGCCCACCACTGGACATCCGCGCCGGCAAGATGCGCGACAACATGGGGACAACCAATGATCACGCGATCCATCCTATTGTTCTCGACCGCCGCGAGCGCCTTGCTCGGCATGACGCCGGCCATGTCCGCAGACACCGCCGCGCCGGCCGCCGACCAGTCCGCGCCCTCGGACATCATCGTCACCGCCCAGAAGCGTGAGCAGACGCTGATCGACGTGCCTCAGTCCATCTCCGTCATCTCCGGCGCCACGCTGGACCTGCAGCAGGCGAGCAGTTTTCAGGATTATCTGAAGCTGGTGCCCGGGCTGCAGCTCAACCAGTCGCAGCCCGGCACGAGCCGCCTGATCCTGCGCGGCCTCAACACCGGCGGCGTCGCCTCCACGGTCGCCGTTTACGTCGACGAGACACCGTTCGGGTCGAGCAGCGGGCAGGTCAACGGCGCCATCCTCTCGTCCGACTTCGACACGTTCGACGTGGCCCGGATCGAGGTCCTGCGCGGGCCGCAGGGCACGCTCTATGGCGCCAACTCGCTCGGCGGCCTGCTCAAGTTCGTGACCAACGAGCCGGAACTCGGCAAGTTCGGCGGCAAGGTCCGCGGCGGCGTCGAGACCACCGACGGCGGCCAGATCGGCTATTCGGGCAATGCGGTCGTCAACATCCCACTGGGCGAGACCCTCGCCTTCCGCGCCTCCGGTTACTATCACCGCTATGGTGGCTATATCGATTCAATCGGCACCGCCGCCGTCATTCCGACGCCGACCGCCGCCGATCCGGCCGCGACGACGACGCTCGCCTCGGCCAATGCCAAGAACATCAACAGCTCGCGCACCTATGGCGGCCGCGCTTCGCTGCTCTTCAAGCCGTCGGACGCGTTCAAGCTGCGGCTGAGCGCGATTCTTCAGAATATCGATGCCCACGCGCCCGACACCGTCGAGAGCAATCCGGTCACGCTCGCGGAGCTATACGGCAGCCATACCCAGTCGCAGTTCGTGCCCGAGCATCGCAACACGGCATCCCGCCTCTACAATGCGACGGCCGATCTCGACGTCGGCTTCGCGACGCTGACCTCCTCGACGAGCTACGGCACCCTCGACCAGCACATCCTCTACGACGAGACCGTCTATCTCAACGAAGCCCTGGGCGGCGCGCTCGGCACGCCCTATTTCTCCGAGCCCCAGCTCACGCAGCAGCACAAGTTCACGCAGGAGCTGCGCCTCGCCTCGTCCAAGAGCTCGTTCATCAGCTGGCTGGTCGGCGGCTATTACACGCACGAGACCGGCAAGATCGTCCAGGATTATAATGCGCTGACGCCAGGCAGCCTCGCGCCGGTCGCGGGCCTGCCATTGCTCGCCCATGTCGAGCTGCCCTCGACCTACAACGAGGTCGCCGGCTTCGCGAACGGCACGATCTATTTCAGCCCCAAGTTCGATCTGACCCTGGGCGGCCGCTACAGCCACAACTGGCAGCATGCGGACGAAACCGCCGAGGGTATCCTCGCGACCGCCGGCGGCGCGCTGGTTACCTATCCGCAGACGCGCTCCTCGGACAATGTCTTCACCTTCTCGGCATCGCCGAAGTTCAATTTCAGCAAGCACGCCTCGCTCTACGGGCGCGTCGCCAAGGGCTATCGGCCCGGCGGCCCCAACCCGCTTCCCGCTGAGGCCTCCGCCGTGCCCCGGACCTACCGTTCGGACAGCGTGATGAGCTACGAGGTCGGCCTCAAGGCCGAGACGGCCGATCACACGCTGTCGATCGACGTCGATGCCTTCCACATCGACTGGAAGCATATCCAGCTGCTCACCATCGTCGGCGCCTATGGCGTGAACGCGAACGGCGGCAAGGCGCAGAGCGACGGTGGCGAATTCACCATCACCGCGAAGCCCACGCCGGGCCTCACCTTCGTCGCCAACGGCGCGATCACCCATGCCCGGCTGAAAGAGGATTCGGGTATCCTCTCCGGCGGCCTCGCAGGCGACGCGCTGCCTTATTCGCCCAAATACAGCGTCAACCTGGATGGTCAGTATGAGTGGGCGATGGGCGACGGCATCAAGCCCTATGTCGGCGCCTCGCTCCGCTTCCTGTCCAAGCAGAACGGCGATTACGATTATTTCTACCGCGTCACCTACGGCCATCAGCGGCAGATCCCGTCCTACGAGGTCGTCGATCTGCGGGCGGGCGCGGACTTTGGGCGCTTCAACCTCGAAGTCTATGCCAAAAACGTGAACAATGCGCTTGGTCGTACCTCGGTGGCGTCGACCGCGTTCGCCGCCAACAACGTGCCCGACGGCAACCTTGCTGTGGCGATCCTCCGCCCGCGCACGGTCGGCGTCAGCCTGACTGCGGGCTTCTGATGAGCGTGCTGATCGCCGAGCGGCCGGGCGCGGGGACCGGAGAGGACGGCACGTCGCTGCCCTTCCCCTATCTGCTGTTCCTGGGCGACGTGACCGAGGCGGGCTTCGCCAAGACCGCCTTCGGCCTGCGCGACTGGGCGCCCGACAAATGCGTCGGCGAATTCAGCATTCCGGGCGCATCGGTATCGACCGGTCTCGCCCCGATGCGGCCCCCGGAAGCCGTGGCAAGGGGTGCCCGCGGATTGCTGATCGGCGTCGCCAACCCCGGCGGCGTCATCCCCGATACCTGGATGCCGGCGCTGCTCGAAGCGCTGGAGTCGGGCCTCGACATCGTGTCGGGCATGCATGCCATGCTCGCGACCTTCCCGGCGCTGCGCGATGCCGCCGCCCGCCTCGGCCGCAGCCTCATCGACGTGCGAACGCCGCCGGCCGGCATCCGTGTCGCGTCTGGCACGCCCAGAAGCGGCAAGCGCATCCTGACGGTCGGCACGGATTGTGCGCTCGGCAAGAAATACACCGCGCTCGCCGTCTCGGCGGGACTTCAGCGCCGAGGCATCGCGGCCGATTTTCGCGCGACCGGCCAGACCGGTATCATGATCGCCGGCAGCGGCATCCCGATCGACGCGGTGATATCGGACTTTCTCGCCGGCGCCGCCGAGATGCTGTCTCCGGCGGCCGATCCAGAGCATATCGACGTGGTCGAGGGGCAGGGTTCGCTGTTCCACCCATCCTATGCGGCTGTATCGCTCGGCCTCCTACATGGCAGCCAGCCGGACGGCTTCATCGTGTGCCACGATCCCTCCCGCACGGCGATCCTCGGCCACCCCGCTTATCCCCTGCCGTCGATCGAGGCGGTTATCCTGCAGACGGTGGCGCTGGGGCGGACCACCAACCCCGCGATCCGCTGCTACGGGATCAGCCTCAACACCAGCAGCCTAAGCGCCGACGAGGCGGAGCGCGCGCTGGAAGACACATCGCAGCGCCTCGCATTGCCGGCGGCCGACCCGATGCGTCCCGGCGATCGCTTCGAGCGTCTGCTCGATGCCTGCATCGCCTGAACCGGCATGCACGCCCGCCCCGACGCCCGGCGCCTGCATGCAGGGCTGCTGAAGCTCGACAGTCATCTCGATGCGCCCATCCATTTCACGCGGCGCGGATGGAGCTTCGCCGACCGACATGTCCACGAGACCGAGATCGCGCAGCTCGATCTGCCTCGCATGGAAGGCAATCTCGATGGAGGCTTCTTCGTCGTCTACACGCCGCAGGGGCCGTTGACTGCGGACGGCTACGCGATCGCGCTGTCCACCGCGCGCCAGCGATCCAACGAGATCGATGATGCCGTTGCACGCCTGCCCGCCCTCGGTTTCGCCCGGACGGCGGCGGATGCGGAACGGCTCCGCGACGGGGGCCGGACGAT
>BACX01000719.1 GCA_000333335.1 Sphingomonas-like bacterium B12
GATCACTTGGCCCGTCTCCCCTTCTCCGCATCAGCAGGTAGACGTCGTCGCCGGTGGTCTCCTCCGCCTTGGCGAAGGCCTGCGCTGAGCGGGTCAGCTTGGCGGCGAGCGCGTCCTTGTCGGCGGGCAGGTTGGTGAAGCCGCCGCCGGTCAGCTTCGCCATCTCGTAGAGCGAATCGAGATCGGTCGCGCGCGATGCGCGGATGCGGAAGCCGCTCACGGGCGGCCCCGCTCGGCGAGTTCGAGCAGCACGAGGGTGGACAGGCGGGCGCGTTCGGCCAGGCTCTCGACGATCAGAAATTCCTCCCCTGAGTGGATCGCGCCTCCGCGGACGCCCATCGTATCGACCACGGGCACGCCGCAGGCCGTTATGTTGTTGCCGTCGCAGACGCCGCCCGATGGTGCCCAAGCGATCGTCTGGCCGAGCCGCGCGCCGCAATCCTTCACCAGCTCGAACAATCGCTCGGCGGCGGGATCGAGCGGTTTGGGCGGGCGGGCGAAGCCGCCGTGGCAGTGGATGTGGACGCCATGCTCGGCCGCGACCATCGCGATCGCGGCGTCGAGATGCGATTTCGCGCGCGCCTGATCCTCGGGCGTCGCGGGGCGCATGTTGACGCGCAGCACGGCATGATCGGGCACGACGTTGTTCGGGCCGCCGCCATCGATCTTGGCCGGATTGACCGAGAGGCGCGGGCCTTTCGCCTTCGCCAGACGCAGCGCGAGATCGGCCGCCGCCAGCACGGCGTTGCGCCCATCCTCGGGGTTGCGGCCGGCATGGGCGGAACGGCCGGTGATGATGATCGAGAAATTGCCGCTGCCCGGTCGCGCGCCCGCCAGCAGGCCTTCTGGGGTCGCCGCCGGCTCGTAGGTCAGCGCTGCCGCCTTGCCCTGCGCGGCGCGGGCGATCAGCGCGGCGGAGCCGTGGCTGCCCGTCTCCTCGTCCGAGTTGATCACGACTTCATAGCCGACCCGATCACGCAGCGGGCTGGCCTCCAGCCCCTCCAGCGCGGCGAGGATGATGGCGATGCCCCCCTTCATATCGGCGACGCCGGGGCCGTTGATGCGGCCGTCGTCCAGCGTGCGGATTGACTGGAAGGGGTGGTCCACGCCGAACACCGTGTCCATGTGGCCGGTCAGCAGTAACTGGACAGGCGCTTCCGGCCGGACGGTCAGGTGCAGGTTGCGGCCGCGCTCGGCGGTGCGTGTGGCTCCGTCGGGCAGGATGGACTCGACCGGATCGGCTTCTAGCAGTTCGATTTCGCCCGGCAGGCCGGCGAACGCATCGGCCAGCTTACCGGCGACGCTCGCGAGGCCGGAGAGGTTGGTCGTGCCGCTGTTGATCGCCGCCCAGTCGAGCGTCTGGTCGAGCATCGGCTGCCCGGCGGCGAGTTCGAGGCTGGCGTCGCTATGCGATGGTGACATCCGCAACCATTAGAGCGGAGCGGGGCGCCGGCCAACCCCCGCCCGCCTTGCCGCCTCAGAACGAATAGACCAACGCCGCCGCCGTGATCGTATCGAAGCTCTTGGCCTGGCCCGGCACATCGTCCTCGTAGGTGAGGTTGTAGGAAAGCTGGCCCTTGATCGGCCCGAACAGCTTGGTGGTCAGCGCCGTCGTCGATGTGATGTTGGTATCGTCATGCTCGACGTACAGCGCCGAGGTGTTGGTCAGCTCGATATTGCCGTTGGGCTTCCAGTCGAAATTGACCGAGCCGCGGCCTGCCGGCTTGGTATCGCGCGGCTGGCCGATATAGCTGGTCTCGCGCACGGCGGGACCGGCTTCGACGCTCAGCTTGAACTTGCTGGTCCTGGCCAAAGTATAGCCAAGGCCGACACCTTCGGTGAAGCGGTAGCGGATGCCCAGGATCTCGTCGCGGTCGAACTGGCCGAGACCGTAGGCGTACAGGCGGTCGTCGATCTTGTATTGCGGCTGGTAGGCGGCGGTATCCTTGTCGGTGGAAAGCTGNCCCGCGCTCTTGGCATAATCGGCGCGGGGCGGAAAGCGCAAGGGGCCAGCGCAGTCCCTCCTGGGTTAGTTGAACGCGCCGTAAATCGCGACCGCATCGACATTGCCCTTGGTGTAGGAGCCGCCGAGATCAATCTCGCCCTTCCATTGCCAAGAAGGGTGGCCGCGCCAGCGCCTCGGCCTTGGCGCGCGCGTCGGCGGCTTGTTTCTCGGCGATCTGCGCGGCGTTCTTGGCGGCGAGCGCGTCGATCTGCGGGCCGCCGTCCGGATATTGCTCGCGCGCGGCCTTCTCCACCGCCGCGAAGGTGGCGGTGTCGTGCGCGTCCATCGCCTGCTCCAGAACGGCGCGCGCGGCAGGTGGCAGCGCCACCGCATTGGGGCTGGGCGGCGGCGGGAGGTAGAGGGTCAGCAGCGCCGGCGGCGCCTCGCCGTCGGGTGTCTCGAACGACCCGCTCTTCGGAGGCGGGGCGAGCCAGATGATCGGGGGGAGCGGTTCCGGCTCCGCGATCGGGAGCACGACTGGCGCGGTTTCCGTCACCGGTGCATGCGCGATCGCGGCGGTCGCGGTCGATGCCAGGCACAAGATCAGGACGCGGAAAGCCATGCGCGGAATATCCCTTTTTAATTTCTTTAATCAAATCAGATGCGCGAACGCGCGTAGCACATTCTCGTAGAGTTCGCGCTTGAACGGCACGATCATGTCCGGCAATTCGCTCGGCTCGGCCCATTTCCAGGCCCGAAACTCGGGATGTGCGGTTTCGATCGCAACATCGGCGTCGCGCCCAAGGAACCGCATCAGGAACCACGCTTGGCGCTGGCCGCGATACTTGCCCTTCCAGAGCTTCGCGACCAACTCCGGCGGCAGATCGTAGTCGAGATCCTCCGGCGCACGCGCAACGATCTCGGCGAGGTGACGGGGGATTCCCGTCTCTTCCTCCAGTTCGCGATAGGCGGCCTCCTCGACATCCTCGCCGGGATCGACGCCGCCCTGCGGCATCTGCCAGGCTTCCGCCGTAGAATCGAGCCGCTGGCCGACGAATACCTTGCCTTGCGGATTGATCAGCATGATCCCGGCGGCGGGGCGGTAGGGCAGATCGGTCACGCGGCAATCTCCGAAAGCAGGGACTTGAGGGCGGCGAGGCTGGCGGCCACGTCACCCACCGAGGAGGGGATGGCGCGGCGCATGTTGAGGAAGCCGTGGATGTTGCCATGCGCCTCGCGGAAGCTCACCGGCACGCCGGCATTGGCGAGGGCTGCGGCATAGGCGCGGCCCTGATCGCGGATCGGATCGAGGCTGGCGGTGGTGACGAGCGCGGGCGGCAGGCCGGCCAGGTCCGCCTGCATCGGCGATCCGCGCCAACTGGTGACGTCGGGGCGGTAGTGGCCGTTGAACCAGACCATCGCTTCCTCTGTCAGCAGATAGCCCGCGCCGAGTTCCTTGAACGACGGATAGTGCGTGACCATGTCGGCCGCCGGATAGATCGCCCATTGCGCGATCACCGGCAGCGCGGCGGGCACTTCGCGCAGCGCGATCGCGGTGACGATGGTGAGCGTTCCGCCCGCGCTGTCCCCCGCGATCACCAGCCCGGTCGGCGACAGCCCGAGTTCGGGCGGTGCGCTGGCGACCCAGCGTGCGACGGCCTCGCAATCGTCCGGTCCGGCGGGCCATGTGCTTCGGAG
>BACX01000718.1 GCA_000333335.1 Sphingomonas-like bacterium B12
CCCGAGAGGCGCGAATGGGTAAGGCGTGCGCCGGCGGTGATTGTCAGCCCGTGGATCGGCTGCGCGGAGATCTCGCCATAGGCCGTCGCCTCGTTGATCGTGTTGAGCACGCCGGCGGCGGGCGAAAGCTGGTCGACCGGCCCGATCTCGCGCGTGATCTGCGCGCTGTTGCGCAGGAAGCTGGTGCCGATCACCCAGCCGAAGCCGTTGGACACCGGCTTCGCCAGCCGGTTCTCGGTGGTGAACAGGGTGGTGTGGTTCTGCTGGCGGAACAGGCGGGGGCTGTCGCCGGGCAGCGTCGCGTCGAAGCGCTCGTCGATGTCCTGCCGCACGAAGGCGTTGGACGAGGTGAAGCGCAGATCACCGAGATCCTTGGTGAAGGTGACCTGGCCCATGCGATACTGGTCGTCATAGGGCTGCGCGATGGTGCTGGCGCGGGTCAGCGGCGGGCCGTCCCTGTCGGCATACTGGCTGTCGTCGCCATGGATGTTCTGGATCACCGCGCCGAGCCGGATCGACCAGCCGCTGCCCGGTTCGATGCGCAGCGAGGCGCGGCCGCCCTCGGTATAGGTGCGGTTGATGTCCTTCCTGCCGGTGGTGATGTTGTCGATATAGCCGCCGTCGGTGCTGGCATAGCCGACCAGGCGCAGCGCCACGGTGTCGTCGATGACGGGCAGGTTGAGCATCGCCGATCCGTCGCCGCCGGGCGCGCCGTGGGCGGTGGTGGAAACGCCGGCGGTCACCCCCGCCTCGAACCGGCCGGGGATCGGCTCGTTCTGCACGATGCGGATGATGCCGCCCGGCGATCCCGCGCCGTAGAGCGTGCCCTGCGGCCCTTCGAGGATCTCGATCGAGGAGATGTCGTAGAGTTGCAGGTTCGGGTCCGGCGCGTTGTAGCTGAGGCGCAGGTCGCCGAAATACTGGCCGACCGTCGCCTGACTCTGTCCGACGAGCCCGGAATCGGCGACGCCCCGGATGAACAGCTTGTCGCGCCCCGCACCGAGGTGGGTGGAGGTGACGTTGGAGGCGCGGTTGGCGATCGCGTCGCTGCCGGCCGCACCACTGGTGCCGAGGTCGGTGCCCGAGAAGACCGAGACCGAGCCGGGGAAATCGGCCAGCCTGACGCCGCGCTTGCTGGCGCTCACCACGATGTCCGGGCTGGGCGGATCGATCGTCTGGAGCACGGCGGGGATCAGCTTCGGGTGCGAGGGCGCGGCCGGCGCGATCTGCCAGGTGTCGCCGCCCAGCGCCACCGGCCGCGCCCCGCTGCCGGCGAGCAGCCGGTCGAGCGCCTGCGCGACGCTCATCCGGCCGCGGATCGCGCGGACCGGCCGCTGCCACAGCGCCGGGTCGCTCAGGCGGATGCTTGGCGCCGTACTGCGGCTGAAT
>BACX01000717.1 GCA_000333335.1 Sphingomonas-like bacterium B12
GGCATCGCCGACGTGCGGCTCCGCAGGCGGACGACTATCCGGAACTCGGCTTCGACGTTGATCGCACGCAGGCGAACCGCCTCGGCATCACCGAAAATGACGTGACCAAGAGCCTCGCGGTGAACCTCGCCGGCAGCTTCCAGGTCGCGCCTGCTTTCTGGCTGAACCCGAAGAACGGCGTCTCCTATCCGATCGTCGTCCAGACGCCCCAATACCGCACTAACACGATGGCCGACATGTCCAACATTCCGGTGACGGGATCGAAGCCCGGCGATTTCCAGGTGCTCGGCGCGCTCGGCACGATGCACCGTGAGCCGTCCCCGGCAGTGATCTCGCATTATGCGGTGCAGCCAGCCTACGACGTCTATGCGACAACCCAGGGCCGCGATCTCGGCGCCGTCTCGGGCGACATCCAGACGATTCTAGACCATACGAGGGGCGATCTGCCCAAGGGCGCGACCGTGAAGCTGCGCGGACAGGTCGAGACGATGAACACCGCCTTCACCGGCCTCATTCTTGGCCTGCTTGGCGCGATCGTGCTGATCTACCTGCTGATCGTCGTGAACTTCCAGAGCTGGGTCGATCCCGCCGTGATCGTCTCGGCGCTGCCCGCAGCACTCGCCGGGATCGTATGGATGCTGTTTGCGACGCACACGCCGCTCTCGGTTCCGGCGCTGACCGGCGCGATCATGTGCATGGGCGTCGCCACCGCCAACTCAGTGCTGGTCATCAGCTTCGCCCGCGATCGCCTCGCGGAACTGGGCGACGCCATGCAGGCCGCGGCCGAGGCCGGCGCGACCCGCTTCCGCCCGGTACTGATGACCGCGCTCGCCATGATCATCGGCATGATGCCGATGGCGCTGGGGCTGGGCGAAGGCGGCGAACAGAACGCCCCGCTCGGCCGCGCCGTCATCGGCGGGCTGATCTGCGCCACCATCGCCACGCTCGTCTTCGTGCCGGTCGTCTTCTCGATCGCGCACCGCAAGCATGGCCGCACCACCGATCCCTCTCCCGAACCCGTCCAAGGACATCCCGTCTATGCAGAGTGATACCATGGCCGAGGCCCCCGCCGCGCCGAAGGGATTGAAAGTGGCCGGCGTCGTCGCGGCACTCGTCGCGGTCGGCGTGGTGGTGGTGGGCACGATGAGCCGCGCTAACGACACGCACGCCGCGCAAAGCTGGTCGAACGGGCGATCGGTGCCGACCGTCCACCTCGTCGGCGTCAAGGACTCCGCCGCGACCGACGGCCTGACCTTGCCCGGCACGATGGCGGCCTGGAACGCCGCCAAGCTCTATGCGCGGGTCGGCGGCTATGTGCAGGGCTGGTCCAGGGATATCGGCGCAGAGGTGCAGGGCGGCACGCCGCTCGGCAGGATCGATACGCCCGAACTGGATCAGCAGATCATCCAGGCGCGCGCCTCGCTCGCCAAGGCGAAAGCCGACGCAGCGCTCGCCCGATCGACGGCCGCGCGCTGGAACGACCTTCTCACCGATCATTCGGTGTCCGAGCAGGAAGCCGACGAGAAGAACGGCGATCTCGCCGCCCAGAATGCGTCCGTGCAGGAAGCGGAAGGCCGATCTCGCCGGCTGATGG
>BACX01000716.1 GCA_000333335.1 Sphingomonas-like bacterium B12
ATCAGCAGGAAGCGCGGGCCGGAAAGCAGCGCGCGCCCGATCGCCACCCGNTGCGCCTCGCCCCCCGAAAGGGTGCGCGGCCAGCGATCGAGCAGATGCGCGATG
Source organism: Sphingomonas-like bacterium B12 (assembly GCA_000333335.1). Classification (GTDB taxonomy): domain Bacteria; phylum Pseudomonadota; class Alphaproteobacteria; order Sphingomonadales; family Sphingomonadaceae; genus Solisphingomonas. The sequence continues at coordinate 106 of BACX01000716.1, forward strand.
CCGAGGAAGTCGGCGATCTCGTCCAGCCCCATGCCGACAACCCCGGCGCGCCGCGCGCCGTAGAGCAGATTGCCGCGCACCCGGTAATGCGGGAACAGCCGCGCGTCCTGAAAGACATAGCCGGCGGCACGGCGATCGGCGGGAACGTTCACGCCTTCGCCGAACAAGGTCTCGCCACCGACCCGGACGTGCCCCGCATCCGGCCTCAACAGTCCCGCGACCATCGCCAGCACGCTCGATTTGCCGACCCCCGACGGGCCGAACAGGGCGGTCAGCCCCGCCCCGCTCGAAAAGCGCACGGCGACCTCGGTATCCGGCCCCATCCGGCGGCGGAGGTCGACATCAAAGGACATGCTGGCCCCGCCCCGCGCCCGCCCGGCGCGACAGGATTTCGGACACCACCAGCGCCCCCAGCGACAACACCACGGAGATCACCGCCAGCCGCGTGACCGCCCCCTCCGAACCCGGCACCTGCAGCGCCGCGTAGATCGCGATCGGCAGCGTCTGCGTCTCGCCGGGAATGTTGGAAACGAAGGTGATGGTCGCACCGAACTCGCCGATCGATCGCGCGAAGCCCAGCACCGCGCCGGCCAGCACGCCGGGCAGCGCCAGCGGTACGGTGATCGTCCAGAACACCCGCGACGGCGAGGCGCCAAGCGTCCGCGCAGCCCCCTCCAGCCGGCGATCCACCGCCTCGATCGACAGCCGCATCGCGCGCACCATCAGCGGCAGCGCCATGATCGCGGAGGCGAGCGCGGCGCCCGTCCAGCGGAAGATCAGGGTCAGCCCGAACCAGTCGTGCAGCAGCGACCCGATCGGCCCCTTCACGCCGAAGCCGATCAGCAGCAGCCAGCCCGTCACCACCGGCGGCAGCACGAGCGGCAGATGGACCAGCGCATCGACCAGCACCTTGCCCGGAAAGCGCGCGCGGGCGAGCAGCAGCGCCAGACCGAACGACACCGGCGTCGCCACGGCCACTGCGACGATCGTCACGCGCAGCGACAGCTCGACGATGCCCCACTCTTGCGGCGTCAGCAGCGCCACGTCAGTTGGCGTTGGGGAAGTGCGCGAGGAAGCCGTATCTGCGAAAGATCGCGCGGCCGTCCTTCGAGATCACGAAGCGGCGGAAGGCTTCCGCATCCGGGCTGGATGCAGCGCTCAGCCGCGCGACCGGATAGGTGATCGGCGCGTGGCTGCTCGACGGGAAGACGCTGACGATCCGCACCTTCTTCGATGCGAAGGCGTCGGTTGCGTAGACGATGCCGTAGGGCGCCTCGCCACGCTCCACGAAGGCGAGCGCCGCGCGCACGCTGTCGCCGCGCACCACCTTGCCCTGCACCTGCGGCCAGACGCCGAGTTGGGTGAGCGCCGCCTTGCCGTACTTCCCCGCCGGCACCGAATCCGGGTCCGCCATGGCGAGTTTGCCCTCGCCCAGCGCCCTGGCGAGCGGGAAGCCCGGCTTGATCGCGATGCTGCCGCTCGATCCGGCGGGCGCGACCAGCACAAGGCTGTTGGCGAGGAACGAGACGCGCGTACCGGGGGCGACGAGGCCGTTCTTCTGCACATCGTCCATCCACGGTTCGTCGGCCGAGATGAAGATATCGGCGGGCGCGCCTGCATCGATCTGCTTGGCGAGCGCCGAAGAGGCCGCGAAGGAGATGGTCGGCCGCTCGTGATGCTTCGCCGCCCACGCATCGGCGACGGCGTTGAGCGATTCCTGCAGGCTGGCGGCGGCGAACACCAGCGGCGCCTTGGCGAGCACGGCGGAAGGCAGCGAGACGGCGGCAACCAGCGACAGGATCAGTCGGGACATCGGGCGCATGAGGGAAGCTCCGGAGAATTATGCGCTGTGCATGGCGGGATATGGCGCGGAGCGCAACGCCCGAAATCAGGGCTGCGTGGGCAGAGGCTCCGTGCGGGCGAGCCGCGCCAGCGTCGCCTCCCCGTCGTGCGCGGCACCGGCGATCGCCGCCCCCAGCGCGCGATAGGCGGTCAGCACCTCGCGCCCCGTTTCGCTCAGCCGCGCGCCGCCGCCCTTCGCTCCGCCCGCCGAGGTCTCGACCAGCGGTGCGGCCCAGCAACGGTTCATGGCATCGACCAGCAGCCAGGCCCGCCTGTAGCTCATGCCCATCGCCCTGCCCGCCTTCGTGATCGATCCCTCGCGGTCGATCGCGTCGAGCAGGTCGGCCTTGCCCGGCCCCATGGCGATCTCCTCGCCACACAGGATCTGGGCCTTGAGCTTGAGCGTCACTTGGAGGTCACTTGGGCGCCGCTTCCGCCCGTTTGGCTTCCGCGCCGTTGGTGATGTCGGCCACCTGCCAGCCGCCGCCGACCGCCTGGATCAGCGCCACCGCCGCATTCTGCCGATCGACCTGCGCCTGGATCAGCGCGCGCCGCGCGGACAGCGCGCTCGCCTGCACCGTCACCACATCGGTGTAGGCGACGATGCCGGCCTGTATGNATCGAGCAGCGACGTCTCGCTCTTGTCCGCGGCGGTCGAGGCCTGCCGCTGGAAGTCCTCCTGCTTCTTCAGCACGACGCTCGCGACGAGATTGTCCTGCACATCCTGAAAGGCGGTGAGCGTCACCTGGCGGTAGTTCGCAACCTGCGCGTTGAAGGCCTCGCGCGCCTGCCGCACGCGGGCCGAGCGCGCGCCGAAATCGAGCAGCGTCTCGGCGACCTGCCCGCCTACCGACCACAAGGAGGCGGAGGACGCGAACAGGCCGGCGAGCGACCCGTTGTTGAAGCCGCCATCCGCCGAGAGGCTGACCGTCGGGAAGAAGGCCGCCTTCTCGACGCCGATCTGCGCGTTGGCGGCGGCGACCTGCCGTTCGGCCGATGCGATGTCCGGCCGGCGCTGGAGGATGACGGAGGGCAGAGCCACCGGCACGTCCGGCACCACCGGGGTCCACGCCGTGCCGATCGACGGCAGCGTGAACACCGCCGGATTGTCGCCGACCAGCACCGCGATCGCGGTCTCGAACTGGGCGCGGGTGCGCTTCTCGCCCTCGAGATCGGATTGCGCGGAGGCGAGCTGCGTCTGCGCCTGATACACGTCCGAATGGGGCGCGATGCCGGCATTATACTGGTTGGACGTGATGGTCAGCGCGCGGTTGTAGGCGGCAACCGTCGCGGTCAGGCTGTCGATCTGCGCGTCGGCGGCGCGCAGGCTGAGATAGTCGGTGGCCAGTTCGCCCTGCAGTGCCAGGCGCGCATTGGCGAGATCGGCGAGCCGCGCCTGTTCGGTCGCCTTGGCATTGGAGACGGTGTTGGCGATGCTGCCGAACAGATCCGGCTCCCAACTCGCGCCGAGCTGGACCGAATAGTTGGTCGATTTCCGCGAACCACTGGAGGTGACGCCCCCCTGCACGATCGAGCGCGCGCCGCCGGACTCGGTGTGGGTCACCGATCCGTTGGCGGTCACCGTCGGGAAGAAGCTCGCCCGCGCTTCCTTCGTCGCGGCGCGCGCCTGCCGGTAGGTGGCGGCGGCCTGCGCCACCGTGTTGTTGTGCGCATCGGCGCGGACCATCAGGTCGTTCAGCGTCGCGTCGCCGAACGCCGTCCACCAGTCGCCACGGGGCTTGTCGTCGGCGGGCGTCGCAGGCTGCCAGCCCTCGACCGGCTTCCACTGGTCGGCGGGCGGAGTCGCGGGCCGCTCGTAATGCGGCGCGAACGAGCAGCCGGTGAGGAGCACAGGCAGGAGAAGGATGCTTTTCTTCATACGCGGATTTCTCTGAGCGGTCGGCGGCGCTTCGCATTGCGACGGTGCGCCAGCTTGTCGAGGCAGACATACACCACCGGCGTGGTGATCAGGGTGAGCAGCTGGCTGGCGATCAGCCCGCCGACGATCGCGACGCCGAGCGGCCGGCGCAGCTCCGCACCCTCGCCGAAGCCGATCGCCAGCGGCAGCGCGCCGAGTGCGGCCGCCAGCGTGGTCATCAGGATCGGGCGGAAGCGCAGCAAGGACGCCTCGCGCGCCGCCTGTTCGGCGGTCAGCCCGCGCGCGCGCTGCGCCTCCAGCGCGAAATCGATGATCAGGATCGCGTTCTTCTTCACGATGCCGATCAGCAGGAACACGCCGATCAGGCCGATGATGTCGAACTCCATGCCCAGGATCATCAGCGCCAGCACCGCGCCGACGCCCGCCGCCGGCAGGGTGGACAGCACGGTGATCGGGTGGATCAGATTCTCGTAGAGCATGCCGAGCACGATGTAGATCGTCACCAGCGCGGCGAGGATCAGCAGCGGCTGCGATCCCTGGTTCTGCTGGAAGGCCGCCGCCGTGCCCGCGAAGGTGCCGTGGACGTTGTTGGGCAGGCCGATCCGCGCCTCCGCCGCCTCGATCTCGGTCTGCGCATCGGACAGCGCCTTGCCGGGTTGGAGATCGAAGGAGATGGTAGCGGCGACCTCCGTGCCCTGGTGGTTAACCGAGGCGGCGGTCGGCGCCTGCGAGAAGCGCGCGATCGTATCGAGCGGCACCATGTTGTGCGCGGTCGTACTCAACGCCGATCCGGTCGAGGGATCGCGCAGCGCTGGGTTGGTCGGCACGGCGGTGGTGGTGCCGCTGGCGCTCGTGCCGGTGCTGCTGGTGCCGGTGCTGCTCTGGCTCTGCGTCGCGATCGGGCTGGCGACCGCGCTCGCCGATCCGGACGCGCTGGTGTTCGCCGCCTGCGCGGCGGCATCGGCGGCGACGGCATCGGCGGGGATGCGCACGTCGGGCAGCGCGTGCGGCCCGGTGGTCGCATCCGGCCGCCAGCCGAGGATCACGCTATACTGGTTGATATCCTCGTAGATCGTGCCGCCGCGCGCTGCCCGAACTGTCGTAGAGCGCATTGTCGATGTCGAGCGGGCTGATGCCAAGGCGCGATGCCGCATCCTTGTCGATGTTGACGAAGCTCTCGACGCCGTTTTCGGCGAGATCGCTGTCGACGTTGGTAACGACCTTGCTGGTGAGCAGCGCGTCGTTGAGCTTCTGCGCCCATGTCTTCAGGTCCGCGCTGCTGTCCGCCATCAGCGTGTATTGATAGGTCGAATTGCCCTGCCGACCGCCGATGCGCAGATCCTGCACCGGGCTCAGGAACAGGCGGATGCCGCTGACCGGCTGGAGCTTGGCCTGCAGCCGCTGGATCGCGCCGGCGCTGCTCAGGCCATGACGCTGCTCGACCGGCTTGAGCGCGATCATGATGAAGGCGCCGCCCGCACGGCTGCCGCCGGTGAAGCCCACGACGCTCTTCACCGCGTGGTCCGACTTGATGATGCCGACGATCGTCTTGAGCTTGTCCTGCATCGACTGGAAGGACACGCTTTCGTCCGCCCGCACGCCCGCGAAGATCAGCGGGGATTGCTGCTGCGGGAAGAAGCCCTTGGGCACGACGACGTAGAGATAGGCGGTCAGCGCGATCACCACCGCGAGCAGCACCAGCACCAGCGGCTTCATCGCCAGCGCCCAGTCGAGCGCGACCGCATAGCAGCGCTCGGCAAAGCCGTAGCCCCGCTCCAGCGCGCGGGAGACGCGGCCCGGTGCCTTCTTCCGCCCCGGCCGCAGGAACCAGGCGCACAGCATCGGCGTCAGCGTCAGCGAGAGCACCAGGCTGATCAGCACCGATACGGAGAGCGTCACCGCGAACTCGCGGAACAGCCGGCCGACGATGCCGCCCATGAACAGCAGCGGGATGAACACCGCGACGAGGCTCACCGAGATGGAGAGCACGGTGAAGCCCACCTCGCGCGCGCCCTGCAGCGCCGCCTCGAACCGGCCCATGCCCTGTTCGAGATGGCGCGTGGTGTTCTCCAGCACGACGATCGCGTCGTCCACCACGAAGCCGGTCGCCACCGTGATCGCCATCAGCGACAGGTTGTTGAGGCTGAACCCCAGCAGGTACATCACCCCGAACGTGCCGAGCAGCGAGACGATCGTCGCCACCGCCGGGATCATCGTCGATCGGATGTCGCGCAGGAAGGCGAACACCACGATCACCACCAGCGCCAGCGCGATCCACACCGTCACCTCAATCTCGCGGATCGAGGCGCGTATCGAACTGGTGCGGTCGATCGCGACGTTCACCTTGATGTCGGCGGGCAGCTGCGCCTCCATCTCGGGCAGCTGCGCCATGATCGCATCGACCATGTTGATCAGGTTGGCGCCGGGCTGCTGCGTGATGTTGACGATGATCGCGCGCTTGCCGTTGTAGAGGCCCATCGTGTGGGTATCCGCCACGCTGTCGGTCACGTCGGCGATGTCGCCCAGGCGGACGGCGGCGTTGTTGCGCCACGCGATCACCAGCGCGCGGTAATCGACCGCGTGGCGGCCGGCGGCGTTAGTGTAGATCTGCCAGCTCCGCCCGTCGGGCGCCTGCAGCAGCCCCTTGGGGCGGTTGGCGTTGGCCGCCTCGATCGCGGCGCGGACATCCTCCATCGCGATGCCGTAGCTGTTGAGGCGATAGGGGTTCACATCCACGCGGACAGCGGGCAGCGATCCGCCGCCGACCTCGACGTCGCCGACGCCCTGCACCTGCGAGATGCGCTGCTGCACGATGTTGGAAACGGCGTCGTAGATCTGCCCCGCCGTCATCGTGTCGGACGTGAGCGCCAGCGTGACGACCGGCTGGTTGGCCGGGTTCATCTTGTTGTAGGTCGGGTTCTGGCGGAGCGTCGCGGGCAGATCGACGCGGCTGGCGCTGATCGCCGCCTGCACCTCGCGCGCCGCGCCATCGATATTCTTGCTGAGATCGAACTGCAGCGTGATCCGCGTCGAGCCGAGCGACGATTGCGAGGTCATCTCGGTGACGCCCGCGATGGTCGAAAGGCGGCGCTCCAGCGGGGTCGCGACGCTCTGCGCCATCACCTCGGGGCTGGCGCCGGAGAGGTTGGCGCTCACCGCGATCGTCGGGAAATCGACCTGCGGCAGCGGCGCCACCGGCAGCGACAGGAAGCCGGCGATCCCCGCCAGCGCCAGCCCGATCGTCAGCAGGATGGTGGCGATCGGCCGCCGGATGAAGGGCGCGGAAAGGTTCACGGCCTGGCTTCGGGGCCGACATCGGGGGACGAGCGAACGCCCCAGCCACGACGCGCGAAGAATTGCTGGCCGCGATCGAAATAGAGATAGACGATCGGCGTCGTGAAGATCGTCAGCAGCTGGCTGACCAGCAGGCCGCCGAAGATCGCGATGCCGAGCGGGCGGCGCAGCTCCGCCCCCTGCCCCATGCCGACCATCAGCGGGATCGCCGCGAACAGGGCCGCCAGCGTCGTCATCAGGATCGGGCGGAAGCGCAGGATCGCCGCCTGCCGGATCGCCTCGGCGGGCCGCAGCCCCTCGTCGCGCTCGGCGGCGATGGCGAAGTCGATCATCATGATCGCGTTCTTCTTCACGATACCGATCAGCAGCACGATGCCGATGATGCCGATGATGTCGAGGTCATGCCCCGTCACCCACAAGGCGAACAGCGCGCCGACGCCCGCCGAGGGGAGCGTGGACAGGATCGTCACCGGATGGATGAAGCTCTCGTAGAGCACGCCCAGCACGATGTAGACGCAGACCACCGCCGCGAGGATCAGCGCCAGCTGGTTGTTGAGCGATCCGGAGAAGGCGCCGGCCGCACCGAGGAAGGTGGTGGAGACGCCGCGTTTCAGCCCTATCGCATCGATCTTGTTCTGGATCGCTTTGGTCGCGGTGCCGAGCGAGACGCCGGGTGCCGTGTCGAAGCCGATCGTCGCCGCCGGGAATTGCGCGACGTGGGTGATCTGGAGCGGCGACTTGCCCTCCGTGATCGTCGCCACCGCGTTGAGCGGCGTCGCCCCACCGGACGCGGGCAGGTGGAGCAGCCCCAGCGACTGCGGATCGGTGAGCAGGCCCGGCGCCGCTTCGAGGATCACGCGATACTGGGTCGTCTCGGTGAAGATGGTCGAGACGATGCGCTGGCCGAACGCCGAATAGAGCGTGTCGTCCACCGACGAGGCGGTGATGTTGAGACGCGCCGCCGCGTCGCGATCGATCGCGATGTTGGCGGACGATCCTTCCGCGCCCGCATCGGTGGTGACGTTGCGCACCTTGGAGACCGATTGCAGTGCCTGCACGATCCGCTTCGCTTCGGAATTGACGTCGGCGGTGTTCGATCCCTCGACCGACAGGCGATACTGGGTCGGCCCGCTCTCGGCATCGATCGTCAGATCCTGCGTCGGCTGGACATAGAGCGTCAGGCCGGGGATCTGCCCCACCGCGCGCTTCAGCCGCTGCATCACCTTTTCCTGCGAGGGATGGCTCTCCTTCAGGTTGATCAGCATCGTGCCCGAATTGAGCGAGGCGTTGTTCGATCCGTCCACGCCGACGAAGGAGGAGAGCGAGTCCACCGCGCTATCCTGCAGGATCACGTCCGCCGCGCGCTTCTGCAGCTCCGCCATGCGATCGTAGGAAATGCTCGAGGTCGCGACGATCCGCGCCTGGATCTGCCCGGTATCCTGCGTCGGGAACAGGCCCTTGGGGATGACGAGGTACAGCAGCACCGTCAGCACCAAAGTACCGATCGCGACGATCAGCGTGGCGAAGCGACGCGCCAGCACGAAATCGAGCGCGCCCTCGTAGCGACGCTCCACCCAGGAGAAGGCGGCGGCCGAGCGCTCCGCGATGCGGCTGGGCTTCTCGTCGCTGGGCGCCTTGAGCCATCGCGCCGAGAGCATAGGCGTCAGCGTCAGCGAGACCACCGCCGAGATCAGGATCGTCACCGCCAGCGTGACCGCGAATTCGCGGAACAGGCGGCCGACGATATCGCCCATGAACAGGAGCGGGATCAGCACCGCGATCAGCGAGACGGTAAGCGAGATGATCGTGAAGCCGATCTCGCCCGCGCCCTTCAGCGCCGCCTCGAAGGGGGGCACGCCCTCCTCGATATGGCGCTGGATATTCTCGATCATCACGATCGCGTCGTCGACCACGAAGCCGGTCGCGATGGTGAGCGCCATGAGGCTCAGGTTATCGAGGCTGTAGTCGAGCAGGTACATCACCCCAAACGTGCCCATCAGCGAGATCGGCACGGCGAGACCCGCCACGAGCGTGGCGCGCGCGGAGTGGAGGAAGAAGAAGATCACCAGTACGACGAGCACGACGGCCAGCACCAGCTCGAACTCGACATCGTGCACGGAGGCGCGGATGCCGGTGGTGCGGTCCGCGAGTATCTGCGTCTTGAGGCCGGCGGGAAGCTGGCGGAGCAGTTCGGGCAGCTGCGCCTGGATCGCGTCCACCGTGGCGATCACGTTGGCGCCCGGCTGGCGCTGGACGTTGAGGATGATCGCCGGCGTCGAATTGGCGAGCGCGCCGAGGCGGGTGTTCTCCGCCCCTTCGATGACCTGCGCGACGTCCCTCAGGCGCACCGGCGCGTTGTTCTGGTAGGTGACGATCAGGTTCTGATAGTCGGCCACCGTCTCCAGCTGATCGTTGGCGTTGATCTGGTAGGATCGGTTCGGCCCGTCGAAGCTGCCCTTGGCGCTGTTGGCGTTGGCGTTGTCGATCGCGGTGCGCAGCTGGGCGAGGCTGAGGCCGTAGCTGGAAAGCGCCTGCGTGTCGGCGCGGATCCGCATCGCCGGCTTCTGCCCGCCCGCCAGCGTGACGAGGCCGACGCCGGAGATCTGGCTGATCTTCTGCGCCAGCCGCGTGTCGACGATCGACTGCACCTGCGTCAGCGGGATCGTGGTCGAGGTGACGGCGATCGTCAGGATCGGCGCATCGGCCGGGTTGATCTTGGCATAGACCGGCGGCGCCGGCAGATCGGCGGGCAGCAGCGCGTTGGACGCGTTGATCGCCGCCTGCACCTCCTGCTCGGCGACGTCGAGGCCCTCGGTCAGCCCGAACTGGAGCGTGATCACCGAGGAACCGGCCGAGCTGGTCGAGGCCATGCGGGTCAGCCCCGGCATCTCGCCGAAATTGCGCTCCAGCGGCGCCGTCACCGTCTGGCTCATCACCTCCGGGCTGCCGCCCGGATAGAGCGTCGTCACCTGGATGGTCGGGTAATCGACCTCCGGCAAGGCGGACAGCGAGAGCGAGCGGAAGCCGACCAGGCCCGCCAGCACGATGGCGACCATGAACAGGGCCGTGGCGACCGGCCGCAGGATGAAGATGCGCGAGGGGCCCATGGCTCAGGCGATCAGCCGCCGTTTCCGCCGCTCCGGCGGTGGCGTTTGCCGCCCCCACCCTGGCCGCCGCCGGCCGCCGGCTTGTCGCCGGGCAGCGCCACGGTCGTGCCCTCGGTCAGCCGGTCGCCGCCATCGGTGACGACGGTATCGCCGACCGCGAGGCCGCTGGTCACTTGCGTCTTGTCCGCCGTGCTCACGCCGACCTTGATCACGCGCTGGGTGACGGTGCGATCGGGCTTGAGCAGCCAGACGAAATCGCCGTCCGGCCCGGTGCGCACGGCGGCGGGAGGCACGGTGATGGCGTTCGTCACCGTATCCACCGTCAGTCGCACGTTGACGAACTGGCTGGGGTATAGCTGTAGCCCGCATGGGGAAGCGCG
>BACX01000715.1 GCA_000333335.1 Sphingomonas-like bacterium B12
CGTCGGCCGCGCACCGCCGAGAAGATGGCCAAGCTCGGCATCGAGACCGGCGCGGATTTGCGCGCGCAGTCGCTGGAATGGCTCAACCGCAATTTCGGCAGCTGGGGCGAATATCTCCACGGCGCGGCGCGCGGGATCGATCATCGCGAGGTGCGCAACGATCGCCCACGCAAGTCGGTAGGCGCGGAGAACACCTTCTTCCGCGATCTCGTCAGCCCCACCGAGCTGATCGAGGCGCTGGACGAGATCATCGACACCGTCTGGCCGCGCATCGAGAATTCGGAATCGCGCGGCCGCACGATCACGCTCAAGCTGCGCTACAACGACTTCCACACGATCACGCGGGCGAAGAGCTTCGGCGAGCCGGTGCGCGACCGCGCGCAGTTCACCGAGGCGGGGCACGCGCTGCTGCTGGCGCTCTGCCCGGTCGATCGCCCGATCCGCCTGCTCGGCCTCACCCTCTCCGGCCTGGAGCAGCCCGACGATCCGCGCACCGGGCAGCTCGATCTGGGGCTCTAGAGGGCGTCCGCGCTGTTCGCCGCCGCCGCCGCCAGCGCCGTCATGTTGACGATGCCCCGCGCCGTCGTGCTGGCCGTCAGCACGTGGATCGGCTTCGACATGCCGAGCAAAGCCGGGCCGACCGGCAGCGCGTTGGTCGCCGCCGCCAACAGGGTGAAGGCGATGTTCGCGGCATCCAGCGTCGGCATCACCAGCAGGTTGGCGCTGCCCTTCAGCGTGCTCGATCCGACAAGGATGTCGCGGATCGCCGGGATCAGGGCGGGATCGGCGTGCATCTCGCCGTCGATTTCCAGCTCCGGCGCATCCTCGCGGATATGCTTCAGCGCCTTGCGCATCTTCCTGGCGGACGGCGAGTTGGACGCGCCGAAATTGCTGTGGCTGAGCAGCGCCGCGCGCGGCGTGATGCCGAAGCGGCGCACGGCGTCGGCCGCCAGCAGCGTCATCTCGGCGATCTCCTGCGCGTCGGGATCGACGTTCATGTGCGTATCGCAGAAGAACAGGGTCTTCTCGCCGACGATCAGCGCCGACATCGCGTAGACGCGCTTCAGGCCCGGCAGGCGCGGGATGATCGGCAGGATATCGGCGGTCTGCTGCCACCAGTCGGCGGTGCCGCCGCACAAGGCCGCGTCGACCAGCCCCTCGTTCAGCAGCATCGCCGCCGTGATCGCCGGGCGCCGACGGACGCGATAGGCCGACGCGCCGGGCGTCACGCCGCGCCGCTCGACCAGCCGGCAATATGCCGCATCGAGGCGCGGTATCTCAGCCTCCTCGCTCAGCGGATCGAAGATGTCGAAGTCGCGGCCCTCGACCATCCGCAGGCCGAGCGCCTTGATCTTGCGCACCAGCATCTCGCGCCGGGCGACCAGCACCGGGCGCGCCAGCTTCTCGTCGATCACCACCTGCGCCGCGCGCAGCACCCGCTCGTCCTCGCCCTCCGCATAGGCGACCTTCTTGAGCGACGCGCGCGCCTGCTCGAACACCGGATGCATGAGCTGGCCGGAGCGATAGGCGAAGCGCATGAGCTGCTGCTCATAGGCCGGGAAATCGTCGATCGGATGCTTCGCCACGCCGGTATGCATCGCCGCACGCGCCACCGCCGGCGCCACCAGCAAGGCCAGACGCGGATCGAACGGCTTGGGAATGATATATTCCGGCCCGAACAGCATCTGCGCGCCGCCATAGGCACGCGCCACGCTCTCGTCCGGCTCGATGCGGGCCAGCTCTGCGATCGCCTCGACGGCGGCGACCTCCATCTCGGCGTTGATCGTCGTCGCCCCGCAATCGAGCGCCCCGCGGAAGATGTAGGGGAAGCACAGCACGTTGTTGACCTGGTTCGGATAATCCGAACGGCCGGTCGCCATGATCGCGTCGGGGCGGACCTTCTTCACGATCTCCGGCAGCACCTCCGGCTCCGGATTGGCGAGCGCGAGGATCAGCGGCTTGTCGGCCAGCAGCGGCAGCCACTCTTCCTTCAGCACCTTGGGCGCGGAGAGGCCGAGGAACACGTCGGCGCCCGCGATCACGTCGCCCAGCGTGCGTGCGTTGGTCTCGCGCGCGAACGGCTCCAGCTCGGGCGTCAGCCCCTCGCGGCCCTTGTAGACCACGCCCTTGATGTCGGTGAGCGTCACATTGTCCTGCGGCAGGCCCATCGAGATGAGCAGCCGCACGCAGGCCATGGCCGCAGCACCCGCGCCCGACGTCACCACCTTCACGTCGGCCAGCGTCTTGCCCTGCAGCAGCAGGCCGTTGCGCACCGCCGCCGCGCAGACGATCGCGGTGCCGTGCTGATCGTCGTGGAAGACCGGGATGTTCATCCGCTCGCGCAGCTTCGCCTCGATCGCGAAACATTCCGGCGCCTTGATGTCCTCCAGGTTGATCGCGCCGAAGGTCGGCTCCAGCGCCGCCACCACATCGACGAAGCGATCGATGTCGGTCTCGTCCACCTCGATGTCGAACACGTCGATCCCGGCGAACTTCTTGAAGAGCACGGCCTTGCCCTCCATCACCGGCTTGGAGGCGAGCGCGCCGATATTGCCGAGACCCAGCACCGCCGTGCCGTTCGACACCACGCCGACCAGATTGGCGCGCGCGGTATAGTCGCGCGCCTTGTCCGGGTCCGCCGCGATGTCGAGGCAGGGCGCGGCGACGCCCGGCGAGTAAGCGAGCGCGAGATCGCGCTGCGTCTCCATCCGCTTGGTCGGCTCGATGGTGAGCTTACCGGGGCGCGGCTCGCGGTGATAGCTGAGCGCGGACTGGCGGAGCGTCTCGTCCATGATGTCTCCAGAAGGCAGGGCTTGGCGCATCCCTTAGCCGTAGCGTCCGGGCGGGTGAACCCGCTTATCGGGAAAGTTTGCGCGCCCTCTGGCGGAGCCGTCCGCGCGATCCCATCTGCCCGCCATCGCAAGAGACGAGGAAGGGGAGCGATCGCATGATCGACCTGTATTACTGGACCACCCCGAACGGCCACAAGATCACGATGTTTCTGGAGGAAGCCGGCCTCCCCTACCGCATTCATGGCGTGAATATCGGCAAGGGCGAGCAGTTCGAGCCGGATTTCCTCGCCATCGCCCCCAACAACCGCATCCCCGCCATCGTCGACAACGAGCCGAAGGGCGGCGGCGCACCGATCCCGCTGTTCGAAAGCGGCGCGATCCTGCTCTACCTCGCCGACAAGATCGACCGCTTCGTGCCGTCCGATCCGCATGGCCGAGCCGAGGTGCTGCAGTGGCTGTTCTGGCAGATGGGCGGCCTTGGCCCGATGGCCGGGCAGAATCATCATTTCAGCGCCTACGCGCCCGAGAAGATCCCCTATGCGATCGATCGCTACGTGCGCGAGACGCGGCGGCTTTACGGCGTGATGGACAAGCGGCTGGCGGATCGCGCCTTCCTGACCGGCGACAGCTATTCGATCGCCGACATGGCCTGCTATCCGTGGATCGTCCCCCATGAGCGGCAGGGGCAGGATCTGGCCGACATGCCGAACCTCAAGCGCTGGTTCGATGCGATCGCCGAACGCTCGGCGACCCGGCGCGCCTATGCGCTGTCTGACACGATCAACACGGTGCCCAGCGTCAGCGACGAGGAGAGCCGGAAGATCCTGTTCGGCCAGGGCGCGAAGTAACGCTCATCCTCCCCATCGCAGATGGGGAGGGTTCAACGGAGTCACGTGCCTCCGTTGAACATGCGAAGCATGGTGGAGGGGAAATGCGCCGCACCGCCCCCTCCACCACCCGCCTCCAGCGAGCGGTCCCCTCCCCACGCTTCGCGCAGGGAGGATGAAGGTCAGCCCATCTCGACCACATGCGCCGCCAGCCGATCGACCTCGCCGCGATCGTGGCTGACGTAGAGGATCGGCAGGCCGAGTTCGTCGCGCACGCGCTCGATCAGCGCCATGATTTCCTGCCGCCTTGCGACGTCGAGCGAGGCCA
>BACX01000714.1 GCA_000333335.1 Sphingomonas-like bacterium B12
GGCCCCGGGGCCTTCCTCGTTCAGCATGGCAGGGGCGTCGCCGGGGCGCGGCCCGATATCCTCGATCATCGGGCCATTATAGGAAGGCCGACACGGAAAAATAGTGCCATCGGAGACTGGCAGGCCTAAGCGCGGCGCCGACATGACCGACTCCGCCCCGATCGCCGCCGCCCTCGCCTCCCTGCCCGACGCCCGCCGTATCGCGCCGCCGCGCGTTTCGGCCGACGGCATCGCCAGCGTGATCCTCGACGTGACCGGTCTCGATGCCGGCGCGCGCGACGCGCTGGAGGCCGAGGTGCGCGGGCGTCTCGCCACCGTGCCGGGAATCCGCGAGCTGCGCCTCGTCCAGACCGCCGAGAAGGCCGAGCGCCGGCTGATCGCGGTGGCCTCGGGCAAGGGCGGGGTCGGCAAGTCGACGCTGTCGGCCAATCTCGCCATCGCGCTGCGCCGGCTCGGCCACCGCACCGGCCTGGTCGATGCCGACATCTACGGCCCCTCGCAGCCGCGCCTGATGGCGGCGGACGGCGAGCGGGCGACCGCGCACGACAAGCAATTGCTCCCGATCATGACCCGCTACGGCGTGCCGATGCTCTCGATGGGGCAGCTGGTGGCGCCCGAAAAGGCGCTGGCGTGGCGCGGATCGATGGCGTCGGGCGCGTTCGGCCAGCTCGTCGAAGGACGCTGGGAGCATGTCGATACGCTGGTGGTCGATCTCCCGCCCGGCACCGGCGACGTGCAGCTCTCGATGATCCAGAAGCATCGCCCGGCCGGCGCGGGGATCGTCTCCACCCCGCAGGATCTCGCGCTGATCGACGCGTCGCGCGCGATCGACCTGTTCACACCGCCGGCGTGCCGATCAT
>BACX01000713.1 GCA_000333335.1 Sphingomonas-like bacterium B12
CATCCGCCGTTCGACGAGGTTCTGACCGTCGCCACAGCTTCGTGGGAAACCTGCCCGAAGCACAGGAACGCGCCAAGCTGGAGGCGCTGACACATCGCATCACCGCCGCATTCGGCCGGCGCCCGCAAGTGTATCGCGCGGGGCGCTACGGCATCGGCCCCAACACCGCGAAGCTGCTGGAGGAGGCCGGCTACCGGCTGGACGTCTCGGTGCGCGCGCTGTTCGATTATTCGGATGAGGGCGGGCCTGACTTCACCCACCGCGACGCCATGCCATGCTGGGCGGGGCCACAGCGGCTGCTGATGGAACTGCCGCTCACCGCTGCATACACCGGCTTCGCGCGGCGTTTCGGCCACCGGCTGTATCCGGCGGCGGGCAGGGTGAAGCGGCTGCGCGGGCTGCTCGCGCGCACGGGTGCGCTCGAGCGGATCGCGCTGACCCCGGAAGGCACGCCCTTGCCCCAGGCGCAGCGCGCCATCCGCACGCTCTTGGACGATGACGCGCGACTTATCTCGATCTCCTTCCACTCGCCTTCGGTCGAGCCGGGGCATACCCCCTATGTGCGCGACGCGGCCGATTTACGCTGCTTCTACGCCTGGTGGGACGGCGTGCTCGATCTGCTGGCGCGGGAGGGGGTGGCGCCGATCGGCGCCGACGCGCTGATCGCGGCCGCTTGGGCGGAACGTGACGTCGGCTTGAAACTTGCCAGATGAACGATGCGCGGGCTATCGAGCGCGCGGGTGGGGCCTGTAGCTCAATGGTTAGAGCTGGCCGCTCATAACGGCTAGGTTGCGGGTTCGAGTCCTGCCGGGCCCACCACGGCACCATCTCGCGAGAGATCGCCGACCCTCGGAAGCCTTGAGTTTCTGGCGGTTTCCGTTATGTTTTCATCTCTTCTCGCTTCTCCGATCAGTACGATGTACGAACGAATGCGAGCAAGCGCCTACAAGGGACGCATGGTTCCTCACGGCTGGCGGGCCGACTTCGTGACGAACGGACTCGACAATCCGGCTAGTCTGATCGGCGACAGAAGGTAGCGGTTTGCAGAACGGCCGCGCTACCGCCGTGCTAAGCCGGCAAGCGTTCCCGAAAGCCAAGCGATTGGCAGATCACCAACCTGATTTGCGACGACGCCTTCGCATCCCAACCCAAGTCCCTTGTCCCCGAAATCTTGACGGTATACGATATCCTAAACGGGATGGCCCGGTGATGACGAAGTTACAGAGGGGCCTCTACCATGACGCCGAATTTCCGCTGGCTGGCAAGCTCCGCCCTGATCGTGTCGGCGTCGATCGCGAGCCCTGCAGCGGCTGACAAGAGCGCCGCCGACATCGAGCGGTCGGTCCATCTCCGGCAGGACTGGGAATATCTCACCGAGAATGTCGCGGATCCTGCCATCTGGGCGCCGGACGGCAGCACGGTGGTCTATCGCAAGACGGTGCCGGGCGGTTTTTCGTTCGTCCGCTATGATCCGGCGACCGGGCGGAAGGTGCCCGCCTTCGATCAGGCGAAGGTGGCCGCGAGCCTCGGCAAGGCTTTGGAAGAGACGGTCGATCCCCTTCGCCTGCCGTTCGAGAGGATCGACTTCGCGGACGACGGAAAGGCTTTCGCGTTCGAGATCGACGAGGAACGCTGGCGCTGCGACCTGACGGATTATACCTGCGGCAAGGCCCCGCGCACCACGCAGCCGCGCGGTTTCGGCGTGGTTCGCGATCCGCGCGTCGATGCCGACAACCATGCCCGCCTCTCGCCCGATGGGCGCTGGGAAGCGCATGTCGAGAATTTCAACATCGCGATCCGCCGCGCCGGTACGCTGGACTGGACGCGGATCAGCAGCGACGGCTCCGCCGGCAATTTCTACGATCCGGAATCGATCGCTTGGTCGCCAGATTCTGAGAAGCTCGCCGCCTACCAGGTGCGGCCGGGCTATGCGCGGTTCGTCTACAAGGTGCGCTCGTCTCCCAGGGATCAACTGCAGCCCGAACTGGCGACGCAACTCTACCCCAAGCCGGGCGATGCGGTGGACATCGATCAGCCGCAACTCTTCCATGTCGCGGACGGTAAACAGATTCCGGTCCCGGGCGACCTGTTCCCCAACCCCTACGACATGAGCCGCTTGCGCTGGGCGAAGGACAGCCGCTTCGTCTCCTTCGTCTATGAGCAGCGCGGCCACCAGCTTGCGCGCGTCGTGCGTATCGATGCCGAGAGCGGGGCGCCGCATGCCGCCGTCACCGAGGCCGCGAAGACCTTCATCAACGAAGACCGACGCTTCCTCTGGCAGAGCGATGACGACCGTCAGGTCATCTGGATGTCCGAACGCGACGGCTGGAACCACCTCTACATGCTCGACGGCGCGACGGGCAAGGTCGTGCGCCAGATCACCAAGGGGCCGTGGGTGGTTCGCGAGGTGGTGAAGGTCGATCCGGAGCGGAAGCAGATCTACTTCCTCGCCGGCGGCATGACGGCGGGCGAGGATCCCTATTTCCAGCATTTCTACCGGATCGATTTCGATGGCAGCCACCTGATGCCGCTCACGCCGGCGAAGGCCTATCACGACGTCGCGCTCGCGCCCGATCTGAAGACCTATGTGGACACCTATTCGCGCGTGGATCTTCCGCCGGTGTCGGAGTTGCACAGGACGAGCGACGGGGCGCTGATCGCGACGATCGAAAAGGGCGATATCAGCCAACTGACAGCAGCGGGCTTCCGCGCGCCGGAACCGTTCGTGGCCAAGGGGCGGGACGGCCGGACCGACATCTACGGGCTGATCGTCAAGCCGCGCGATTTTGATCCGGCGAAGAAATATCCGGTGATCGAGAACATCTATGCCGGCCCCCACGGCAGTTTCGTTCCCAAGACCTGGTGGCCGTTCGGCTACCATGCCGGCGGCGACAAGGTGATCGGGATGCAGAGCCTCGCCGATCTCGGTTTCATCGTCGTTCAGATCGACGGGATGGGCACGAACAATCGCTCCAAGGCCTTCCACGACGTCGCCTGGAAGAACATCGCCGATGCGGGCTTCCCCGATCGCATCCTCTGGCACAAGGCCGCCGCCGCGCAATATCCGTGGTACGATCTCAGCCGCGGCGTGGGTATCTACGGCGGCTCGGCGGGCGGGCAGGACACGCTGCTGGGGCTGCTCTTCCACCCGGATTTCTACACGGCCGGGGTGGCGTTCGCCGGCTGCTACGACAACCGCATGGACAAGATCAGCTGGAACGAACAGTGGATGGGCTGGCCGGTCGATGCCAGCTACTCCGCCTCGTCGGCAGTGGACAATGCCTGGCGGCTGCAGGGCAAGCTGCTGATGATGGTCGGCGAGCAGGACGAGAATGTCGATCCGTCATCCACGCTGCAGCTTGCCAACGCGCTGATCGGAGCGGGCAAGGTCTTCGACATGCTGATGTTCCCGAACGAGGGCCATTCGGTCGGCCGCTCGACCGGCCCGATCGACTATGGCCAGCGCAAGGAGTTCGATTTCTTCCTTCGCAATCTGGCGGGGCAGGAAACGCCCAACTGGAATTCGGGCTCGCCGAAGGCGCCCTGAGAGGAGGGCGCCCACCGGCTCAGAGCGTCAGGGCGGTCTTGAGACCCACGACCCCGACTTCGCGCGCGTCGCTGTAGCCGCCGGCGTGATGAACCCATTGGAGGTTTGGCCGGAGTTCGAGCCAGCTGCGCGGATGGAAGCCGTAATAGATCTCGGCTTCGTACTCCGCGCCCTGCACGGCCTGCCCCGCCAGTCTCTCGCCCTCTGCGACCCTGCTGTTAACGTGGGTGCGGGCGAAGCCGAGGCCGAGCACATCCTCGGTGAACCAGGGGAACAGACCCTTCTCGAAAAGCCCTGCCGCGATCTGGCTATCGATCGTCGATGTATGGCGATCGGCCTGCGTCACATTGAGGAAGACGCTGAGCCCGGAAACCGCTTTTCCCTTTTCGGATCGCCCGGTGAGCTGCTGCTGGACATTGATCCAGAAGCCATGGCCCGACGTTCTTTCCAGCGGGGCGAGATCGGAGAGCAGGATCGGCGTGCCGGCCACGTTCCTCAAGACGTCCGGCGCATTGGCGCTGCTGAACCAGCCGCCGATCTTGTACGCGCCGATCGGGCCGCCCGATTGGCCGCCGCGCACGAACCCGATCTCGAACGGGATGAGGGCACCGGTCGCGCCGCCGAAATGGCCGATGGTGAAGGTCTTGTCGAGATTGCGCGGATTCTCTTCGTACGCGGCCGTCTGGACGTAGAGATTGCCGAGATTGATCCGGGCGCGGCCACCCCACTGGCTCACCGGCCAATTGTACCAGTAGGCGCCGACGACGTTGCCGGGCTGGGATCCGCAGAAGCTGAGATTCTGGAACGAACAGGAGAAGGCCGCGAAGTCCTCGCCCGGCGAGGTTCGCCCGACCTTCACGTCCAGATGCTCGTCGAACAAGGCCTGCTCGTACCAGAATTGGGTGAGGCGGATGGTCTGACCGCGACCATAGACCTCCTGCACCTGCTGGAGCGTCTGGAGGCCGGCACGCTGATCGAGGTCGTGGCCGCGCCGATAGGTGACGGTCGCCTGGAAAGCGCCGTCTATGCCGAGGAGCTTCTGCATGTCGATCAGCAGCCCGACATCGAACTGCCCGGTCTCGACGATGTCGCGGCGCGCCCCGCCGCTATAGTTCCACGCCGCCTCCGAGCCGTAGCGGCCGGTCAGGCCGATGCCGGCATTGGCGAGCCAGGGCTTGAGGCCGAACCAATCGCCCGCAAGGCCGGGAGGGGGACGTTGCGTGTCGCCCTGTTCGTTGGCCGGCGAAAGATCACCGTTCCGGCGGGATCTCGTCCGCCCGGTCGCGGCCGGGGCCGGAAGCGTGGGCGGCCCGATGTTGGCGGCCACCGCTGCGGCGTCCGGCGCGGCTGGCGTTGTTTGCGCCAGCGCCTCTTCCGGCGCCGAGACCAGACCAACGGCAAGAAGGAAGACGAGGGTGAGAAAAGGACGCAAGCGAGACTCCGACGGCTGGGTCGCTTGGTCCCTATCCGTTTCGGACCCCGATCGATAGCGCTACCGGGGTGCAGCGGCTTTTTTGCCGGTGTGTCGCCCGACGATGGGGCGTGACTGCGCCTGAGACGTCGCGGTCAGGCAGACACGAACTCTCGTCGCCGTCATCGCAGCGCCCCGGCTCCGGACGGCCGGGTATTGGAAAGGATGTGCATAATGGAGATCGGTTTCATCGGCCTCGGCGCCATGGGAAGCGCGATGGCGAAGCCCGCGATCGCTTCTTCGAGCTGATTCTCGGCACGCTCTTCGGCAGCCGATCCTATCAGGTCTATTCCGCCAACATC
Organism: Sphingomonas-like bacterium B12; assembly: GCA_000333335.1. Taxonomy (GTDB): domain Bacteria; phylum Pseudomonadota; class Alphaproteobacteria; order Sphingomonadales; family Sphingomonadaceae; genus Solisphingomonas. The sequence goes on from BACX01000713.1 coordinate 5,321, forward strand.
ACCGGGAGCCGGTACGAGCCCGGCTTCAAGGCGACGCTCGGCCTCAAGGATCTGCGGCTGGCGCGGGAGGCCGCCGACGATGCCGGACGGAGCCTGCCCATGCTCGATGCGGTTCACGGCCGCATGCGCGAGACCGTGGACGCCGGCTTCGGCGAGAAGGACTGGTCGTTCATGGCGCAGGTCACCATCGGCGAGACCGGCCAGTGACCTCCGATCGCGGCTTGCGACCGCCTCGGCTTTCGCGCGCCGCGATCAGGCCTTGCCCGAGAGCGCCGACGAGATCGCGGTGGTCGTCTCCACAAGGAGCGTTCGGGCGGCCGTCATATCCATTTTGGCGCTTGGACCATCGACGAAGGGCACCGTGAGCGCCGCTTCCGCGACGTCATTTCGCATCACGGGCGCCGAAAAGTCCGTGATCGCGTTCAGCATCGGGCTGGGCATGCTGATGTAGCCGGCATGTCTCACGGTACTGAGCTTCGGTTCGAGCTGAGGTTCGTCGAATGTCAGCCCCGCCTCGCGGGTCGCCCGGAAGATTTCCTCGCGCCGGCCCTGAGTCTGGAAGCTCATCAGTACGTGGCCGGAAGCGGAGTGAATGAGGGGGCGCTGATATCCCATGCGGACGGCAAAACCCGATAGGCCAGGCGTCTCGACGTTGGCCACGACGACCATCTGGTACCCGGCAATCATCGCGAGATGGCAACTTTGTCCGATATGGGCGGCAAGCGCGCGCATAGCCGGCAAAGCGTGGCCCAGAAGATCCTGAATGGGCGGCTGCGCCATGCCGAGGGTGAACAGCCGATTGGTCACTTTGTAACCATCGCCCAGTCGAGCGATGTAGCCATGCTCCTCCAGCACCAGGAGCATCCGGAATATCTCGCTGACCGAGCGGCCGAGCGCGGCCGAGATGTCTCCCATGCTGATCGGTTGGGCCAGCGGGGCCAGCAATTCGAGGATTTCCAGGCCCTTCTGGAGGGCGGGAGCACGATATTTGCCCTGCTGGGACATGCGACGAAATTTCCCCCGAAAAACGCAAGCGCGGATGCCGCTGTGATAGGAGGCGGCCCGGCGGTTGGCAATTTTATCACCAATGGAATGAATTTTTATATTTCATTCTTTGCGGGGCACTGGTAACAGCCCCGGCGAAGGTTCTCCCCACTCGGGGAAGGGCCAGGTTGGGGAGGTTGGTGGTCCATCGGCGACCGCGCCTTCCCGCGATATTCGATCGGCGTGCTTCGTCACGCTGCAAGACGGCCGATCAGACGGTCGGCGATAAAGGAGGGGTTTGATGACGTCGCTCACGGCTTGGAATCTTCGCGCGTCCCGTCTTTTGCTGGGCTGTTCGGCCGTTGCCTTGCTCGCTTCTGGTAACGCTAACGCTCAGACGCCTGCCGACAGCGGCGCGGCCGCGCCGGCCGGCGATCAGGGGCAGGCGGCTGCGACCCCCGGCAACATGATCGTGGTCACCGGCGTGCGCGCCAGCCTCCAGTCCGCGCAGAACATCAAACGCAATTCCTCGCAGATCGTCGACTCGATCGTCGCCGAGGACATCGGCAAGCTGCCCGATCGCAACATCGCGGAATCGCTCCAGCGCATCTCGGGCATCCAGGTTCAGCGCACATATGGCGAGGGCAGCTCGGTCCAGATTCGCGGCCTGACCCAGGTCCGCACCGAGCTGAACGGCCGCGAAATCTTCACAGCCTCGGCGGCGGGCGAGGGCACCAGCCCGGCCGGCACCTTCAGCCTGGAGGACATGCCGTCCGAACTGCTCGCCGGCATCGACGTCTACAAGAATCCGTCGTCGGACCTGATCGAGGACCAGCTCAGCGGCACGATCAACCTGCGCACCCGTAAACCGTTCGATTTCAACGGCTTCAAGATCGCGGCCTCGGTCGGCAACACCTATTACGACCTCGTCAAGAAGAGCAAGCCATCGGCCTCGCTGCTGGTCAGCGATCGCTGGGATACCGGCATTGGCGAAATCGGCGTGCTGGTCAGCGCCTCCTACCAGCGCACGGCCTTCCGCCAGGACACGATCTCGACCGAGCCGTTCAACACGCTCGACACCAGCCTCAACGCCGATGGCACGCCGCACACCCCGGCGGACTATGCCGCCGCTGCGGCGCTCGGCCGGCTCGACCAGACCACGACGCTGGCGCACGGCACCGGCATCGGCGAGGTCTATGGCGATCGCCGCCGCTTCGGTATCGATGCCTCGGTCCAGTGGAAGCCGACCGACACGCTGGAGTTGACCGGCGAGGTGTTCCGCAACGACTACAAGTTCCGTTTCGCGGACTATAGCTATTTCGCCGAACCGGCGGGCGCGCAGATGTCGCCGCAGCCGGGTGCCGCATTCACCTTCGCGCCGAACGGCGACGTGATCAGCGGCACCTACAACAACATCGCGCTGGCGGCGAACACCAGCCTCGAAACGCGCCATTCGCGCACGACCGATTACTCGCTCAACGCCAAGTGGAAGCCGACCGATCGGTTGACGATCACCGCCGACGGCCAGTATGTCGACGCCAAGACGCAGGACGTCCGCTCGATCATCGGCCTGAACGGCGTGGGCGACGGCACGCTGGTGCAGGATATCTCGGGTTCGACGCCCGCTTTCTCGATCACCACGCCCGAGGGCGTGACGAACCTGGCGAGCTATAATGCCGGCTTCTATCTCGACGATCTGAACCATGCGCGGGCGAAAGATAAGGCCGTCCGCCTCGACGCCGAATACAAGTTCGATGGCATCCTGCAGTCGGTGAAGGCCGGCTTCCGCTTCGCCGATCGTTCGAACGTGTTCAGCGATACCGGCTATCGCTACGTGGGCCTCGCCACCGCGCCGACCAACACCGAGGTCGTCGATCTGGGCGACTTCTTCCGTGGCGATGCCTCGATCCCGTCGGAAGGCCTGTTCTTCTCGCGCAATACCACGCTGAGCTATTCGGACACGCTGGCCTCGCTCGGCATCTCCAGCCCGGCCACCTATCTGCCGAGCGGCACCAGCACGCAGTCGCAGAAGACCTATGCCGGCTATGTCGCGGCCTTCTTCAAGGTGGACCAGCTGCCGGTGCCGATCGACGGTAATGTCGGCGTCCGCTTCGTGCGGACACAGCAGTCCGTTACGGGCTACTACCAGCAGACCGACCTGATCACCGCGCCCGACGGATCGCAGAGCACCGGGGCCACCACCTCGAGCCTCGTCGACTTCGCCAACAGCTACAATTCGTGGCTGCCGAGCCTCAACCTGCGCGCGCACCTGACCGACAAGCTGCAGCTGCGTTTCGCGGCGTCGAAGAACATTTCGCGGCCCAGCCTGAGCCAGCTCAACCCCGCGCTGACGATCACCGAGCCGGGCAAGGCGCAGATCAACCAGGAGCATGATACGACCGGCGGCAACCCGTATCTGAAGCCGATGAAGTCGACCAACCTCGACGTATCGGCCGAATGGTATTTCTCGCGGACCGGATCACTTACCGCGGCGGGCTTTTACAAGGATATCAAGAACTACATCCAGACCGGCATCGCGGCGCGTGACGTCACCTTCACCGATGGCGTGACGGCGACGTACAACGTGACGTCGTACAGCAACGCGGCCGACGCCAAGGTGAAGGGCTTCGAGCTCTCCTACCAGCAGTTCTTCGATTTCCTGCCGGGTGCGCTCAAGGGCCTCGGCCTGCAGGCGAACTTCACCTACGTCGACTCCAAGGCACCGAGTCCGGCCACCGAAGGCCCGGTCCACGACGTCTCGCTCGAGGGCCTGTCCAAGTATAACTACAACATCGTTGGCATCTACGAGCGCGGCAAGATATCGGCGCGCCTCGCCTACAACTGGCGCAGCCAGTTCCTGGTGACGACCTCGGGCAACGGATCGGGCAACCTGCCGGTGTTCGAGAAGCCGTTCGGCCAGATGGACGCCTCGATCACCTTCAACGTCACCCCGCATTTCGCGCTGACGCTGAACGGTGTGAACCTCCTGAACACGATGACCTCCACCTATTACGGCATCAAGACCCGGCCGCGCGACGCGATCATCAACGATCGCCAGATCAGCGGCGTCGCGAAGATCACCTTCTGATCCGTCGCGGACCGCGATGGCATCGGGTTCATCCTCTCCCACTGCGGCCGGAGCTTTTGCTCCGGCCGGCTTTCTCCCACATGAAAGGGATAGCGAGAGGGACGTGACGATGGTGACGACGAAAGCGGCGAGCCTGCCCGGACGGGCGGCGATGGTGCTGACGGTGGGGCTGTTCTTCCTGTGGGGGATGGCCAACAACCTGAACGACGTGCTGATCGCGCATTTCCGGCAGCTGTTCCGGCTGGGCGATCTGCAGTCGGGCCTCGTCCAGTCGGCCTTCTATCTGGGCTATTTCTGCTTCGCCATTCCGGCCGCGAAGCTGATGCAGCGGCAGGGTTATCGTACGGCGGTGGTGATCGGGCTGGTGCTGTACGGCATCGGTGCTTTGCTGTTCTGGCCGGCGTCGCTGATGCTGGATTATGGTTTCTTCCTCGCGGCCCTGTTCGTGGTCGCGAGCGGGCTGGCGTTTCTGGAGACGGCGGCCAATCCGATGGTCGCGGCGCTGGGTTCGTCCGAGACGGCGGAGCGCCGGCTCAATCTCGCGCAGGCGTTCAATCCGCTGGGATCGATCACCGGCGTGCGGTAGGCGCAACCCTTCATCTCTCCGATCCCGGCACGTCCGTTGCCACGCAGGCGGCGGCGGTGCGGACGCCGTATCTGGTGATAGCGCTGGTCGTGCTCGGGTGGCCCGGGCTGATCCTCGCGACCCGCTTCCCGGCGGTGGCGCTGCGCGATCCCGAGGCCGAAGAGGCCGTCCCGGGCGCGTTTCGCGCGCTTCTCGGTCGCCGGCGCTATCTGGCCGGCGTCGCCGCGCAATTCTTCTATGTCGGCGCGCAGGTCGGCGTTTGGAGCTTCCTGATCCGCTATGCCGCCGTCGCGCTGCCCACGCTTGGCACGCGCCATGCGGCATGGTTGCTGACCGTATCGCTCGCGCTGTTCATGGGCGGACGCTTCGCCGGATCGGCGCTGATGGCGCGCATATCGGGTGCGCGGCTGATGCTGGCCTTCGCGCTGATCGACGCCGCGCTCTGCCTGCTGGCGGTGGCGACGGGTGGCGCTGTCGGCGTCGGCGCGCTGGTGCTGTCGAGCGCCTTCATGTCGATCATGTACCCGACCATCTTCGTGCTGGCGCTGCGCGGGCTCGGCCCGCTGACCAAGCCGGGTTCCTCGCTGATCGTGATGGCGATCATCGGCGGCGCGGTGCTGACCGCGCTGATGGGGCTGCTCTCCGACTGGGCCGGCACGATCCGCGCCGCGATGCTGGTGCCGGCCGTCTGCTTCCTGATCGTCGCCCTGTTCGCGCGGATGCACCTGCGCGATGGAGAGGAGGTGGCGGCATGATCGACGCGCATGTCCACCTCTGGCGGATCGGGCAGAACGACTGCGCCTGGCCGACGGTACAGGAAGCCGTCATCCATCGCGATTTCGAGATCGCCGAGTTGATCGCCACGCTGGATGTGAACGGCGTCGATCGCGCCGTGCTGGTCCAGAGCCAGGAAAGCCCGCGCGATACGGACTGGTTGCTGGATCTCGCGTGCGACAGCGATCGGATCGCCGGGTGTCGGTGGC
>BACX01000712.1 GCA_000333335.1 Sphingomonas-like bacterium B12
TGGGCAGGCCCCTCATTTGCGCGATCACGGCTCCNGCCGCCTCGGTGAGCTTGGCGGGATCATCGCCCGCCAGCATCATCGAGATGTCGCGCGAGCTGCCGTCTCCGCCGCCATTCTGCGAGGCGAAGGTGACACGCGCGTCGGCGATCTTGTTCAGCGTGGGGACGAGCGAGCGTTCGAACTGCGTGCTGGTGCGCTTGCGGTCCTTCTTCAGCGTCATCGCGATTTCGCTGTTGCCGACGTTGATGAACTCGACCGCGACGGCGACCTCGGGCTGCTGACGCATGATGTTGGCGACCTTGTCGGTCAGCGCCACGGTCTGCTCGTAGGTGGTGCCGGGCACCATCTGGATCTCGACGTGGCTGGTGTCCTGATCGGTCTCCGGCTGGAAGGTGAAGGGCAGGGTCGTGAAGGCGACGATGGTGAGCAGGAACGCCACCAGCGCGATGCCCATCGTCCAGGCACGATGATCCCACAGGAACGCGGTGCGGCGATAGCCCGCCAGCTTGCGCGCGTGCGCCTTGCTGGTGTCGAGCGTCCAGCGCAGAACCTGCTGGTACCTGTCCGCCCATATGCCGCCGGCATGATCCTGCTGGCCGTGGGATTTCAGGAAATAGGCCGCGATCATCGGCGTGATCAGGCGCGCGACGAGGAGCGACATCAGCACGGCGACGACGACGGTCATGCCGAAATTCTTGAAGAACTGGCCGGCGATGCCCGGCATCACCGAGACGGGAAAGAACACCGCGACGATCGAGAAGGTGGTTCCGACGACGGCGAGGCCGATCTCGTCGGCGGCGTCGATCGCCGCCTGGAAGGCCGTCTTGCCCATGCGCATGTGGCGCACGATGTTCTCGATCTCCACGATCGCGTCGTCGACCAGCACGCCCGAGACGAGGCTGAGCGCCAGTAGCGTCATCTGGTTCATGGTGAAACCGATTAGATCCATGACCCAGAAGGTCGGGATCGCCGAGAGCGGGATGGCGAGCGCGGAGATCAGCGTGGCGCGCCGGTCCCGCAGGAAGAAGAACACCACGACGACGGCCAGCACCGCGCCCTCGACCATCGACTTGATGGCCTCGTGATACTGGTTGATCGTGTAGTCGACGTCCGCGACGCGCTTGACGAAGTGGACCTTGGGGTTTTCCTTTTCGATCTGCGCGAGGATCTTCTCGGCCTCGTGGTAGATCGTGACGTCCGACGCACCGCGCGCGCGGAAGATGGCGAAGGCGATGGTCGGCCGGCCATTCATCTTGGCCGACTGGCGGACCTCGCCGTAGAGATCCTTCACCGTGGCGATGTCGGAGAGCTTGATCGATCGGCCGCCGCCCAGCCCGATCTGGACCTGGCCGAGATGATAGGCGTCCTGCGCGTTGCCGAGGATGCGAACCGACTGTTCGGCGCCGGCGATCTCCGCGCGGCCACCGGCCGCGTTGGTATTGATCGCCATCAGCTGCTGGTTGACCTGGCTCGCCGTCACGCCGACCGCCTGCATCTTGGCGGGATCGAGGATGACGCGGATCTCGCGGCTGACGTCGCCGTAGGTCTTGACGTTCTGCATGCCGTCGATGCCGAGCAGACGGCGTGCGACGTCGTTCTTCACGTACCAGGAGAGCTGCTCCATGGTCATGTCGTTGGCGCTGACCGACCAGCGGGCGATCGCATTGCCGTTGACGACGACGCGCGTCACCTGCGGTTCGAGGATGCCGTTGGGCAGCGAGCCGCGGATCTGGGAGATCGCCTCGCGCACGTCGTTGGTGGCGCGGTCGACCGGGGTGTCCAGTGTGAACTGGACGAATATCTGAACGTCGCCCTCGTCGATCGTGGTCTGGATCTCGTCCACGCCCTCGAGGTTGCGGACCGCCGCCTCGACCTTCTGGGCGATCTGGGTTTTCATCTCGACCGGCGCGGCGCCGGGCTGCGAGATTTCGACGCTGACGCCAGGAAGGTGATCTCCGGATCCTGGTTCAGTCCATGCGCATGAACGCGACGATGCCGGCGAAGGTGAGCCCTGCGAACAGCACCAGCGCGAACACCGGATTGCGGATCGACCAGGCGGAAATGTTACGCATCGCGAATGTCCTGTTCGGTGGCCCGGTGGGCTCAGTTCCGCTTCAGCTCGGGGATGACCTTCTCGCCGACGTTGAGGAAGGCGCCGGCCGAATAGACCACCCGCTCATTCCCCTGCAGGCCCGACAGCACGGCGATGCCGGAGTCCGAAACGTCGCCGATCTTCACCGGGCGCCGCTCCACCTTGTCGTCCTTGTCGATCAGGTAGACGTAATTGCCCTGATCGTCGCTGAGCACCGCCGATTCCGGCAGCACCGGCGCCTGCGTGTGCTGCGAGGAGAAGGCGGCCGTGGCGAAGCCACCGGGGCGCAGCGCCGGATCGTAGGCGAGCTGCACGCGCACCGTGCCCTGCCGGCTGACCGGATCGATCATCGGCGCGATCTGCCAGATGTTGCCCGTGAAGGTACGGCCGGCACCCACCGGCACGACCTGCACCGGCATCCCGACATGGAGGCCGGCAATGTCCTGTTCGGCAAGGCGCGCCTGCATTTCCAGCGTGCCGTCCATCGCGATCTGGAAGAGCGCGGAGGAACCCGAACTCACGATCTGGCCCGCCTCGACATTGCGGGCGAGGACGAGGCCGGAGGCCGGCGCGCGGATGTCGAGGCGGCCGAGCCGGGCCGACTGCTCGCGATACTGGGCCTGCGCCAGCTGGACGGCGGCATTGGCAGCGTCGCGCGCCGCCATGCGCGAATCGATGTCGGCCTTGGAGATGAAGCCGCGCGAGACCAGCGCCTGCGCGCGATCGAGATTGCTCTGCGCGAGCTTGGCGTTCGCGACCGCCGACTGGATCTGCGCCTGCATCTGCGCGGTCGTCGCCGCCTGCACCGCGGGATCGACGGTGGCGAGCGTCTGGCCCGCGCGCACCCAGTCGCCGGCGTCGACCAGCACGCGGCTGACCATGCCGCCTTCGCCCGCGACGCCGACCGGCATGTCGCGCTTGGCCGAAAGCGAACCGGTCGCCGAGACGTTGGCCGCGACCGACGTGCGGCCCGGCACGATCACCGTGACGGTGGGCGCCGAGTTCGTCGGTGCCGGGGGTGGGGCCTTGCGGCCGAAATAGATGCCGGCCGCGATCAGCACGGCGAAGATGCCGGCGAAGATCAGGATCAGCTTGCGACGCTTGGCCCTGGTGGCGCGATCGACGTCGTCCGTGTTCGTGTCGCCGCTCCAGCCCTGATCGTAATTCATGCCTCACCCATGCGCATACGCCGCGCCCGTGGGCGCCCCTCTCGAAGTGTGTTATCCGAATAGTGCACCGGCATCAAGCGGCTGCCTGCGCTTTTCGCTCGAGGCGGCTCATATCATGAACGGATGCTGGGCACCATGTTCAGCTTCGGTTGATCGGCCGACATGCACATCTCGCGGCACGAACCGGGCTGGGTCCGCCCGGTCGAGGGAGATCATCATGAATTACCGCCTGTTGTCCGCTGCCATTCTCGCCATGGCTGTGCCCGGTGCCGCGCTCGCCGACGAGGTTTCGACGGTGCCGATCGCCGGGACGCGGCTCGACGTCAGCGCCGATGGCCAGGTGACGCGCGCGCCCGACATCGTGACCGTGTCGGCCGGCGTGGTGACGCAGGCGTCCAACGCGGCCTCCGCCATGGGGGAGAATGCGAAGCGGATGGCGGCGACGGTCGCGGCGCTGAAGCGCGCCGGCGTGGCGGACAAGGACATTCGCACCGCCTCTATCAGCCTGCAGCCGCAATATCGCTATACGGACAACCAGCCGCCCGCGATCACCGGCTATCAGGCGAGCAATTCGTTGACCGTCACCTTCCGTGACATCGGCAGGACGGGGGCTATCCTCGACGCGCTGGTCGCGGCGGGCGTCAACCAGATCGGAGGGCCGGACTTCGCGCTGGAGCATCCCGATGCCGCGCTGGACGAGGCGCGTGTGCAGGCGGTGCAGAAGGCGCGGGCGAAGGCGGAGGTCTATGCGAAGGCGGCGGGCCTCTCGATCAAGCGGATCGTCGCGATCGGCGAGAGCGGTGGTTATTCGCCCCAGCCGCCCCGCCCGATGATGATGGCGATGGCCCGAGCCAAGGAGGCGACCGACCTGCAGCCCGGCGAGGAGAAGATCGGCGTGACGGTGAACGTGACGTTCGAACTGCAGTAAAACCGCTAACAGAAAAGGCCGCCCCGCTAACGAAGCGGGGCAGCCCGTCTGGTTTAAGCAAACGCTACGCGCTCTACGCTACCCGCAACGAGACCGGGTCAGCGCACCGAGCCGCGGCGCACGAGGTTCACGATTGCCAGCAGGATGATCGCGCCGAGCAGCGACACCAGGAAGGTGCTGAGCGTCAGACCCGCATTGTTGATGTTGCCACCGCCGGTTATCAGACCGCCGACCACCGCGCCGATGACGCCGACGACGATGTTGAGGATGATACCCTGCTGGGCGTCGGTCCGCATGATGATGCTGGCGAGCCAGCCGACGATGCCACCGATGATCAGCCAAAGAATGATACCCATGTCATGTCTCCTGCTTCGCCGCGCGGGGCCTGGACTGACCGCGCGGCGTTCCGGTTCTTGATACGCATGGGGAATGATTGCGTTCCGCCGTCGCGGGACTGTGCGATGGCCCGGAACGACGAAGGGCCGCCCTGCCGGACTGGCGGGGCGGCCCCTGATCTCTTCGGCGAAGAGCCGCGTCAGAACTTCTGCTGACGCTCGTACACCGAACGATAATGCTGGATGCGCGTGACGCGCAGGCCCGGCATGCCCGACCGATCGACCGCGCGCTGCCAGCCCGCGAATTCCTCGAGCGTCAGCGAATAGCGCTGGCACACCTCGTCCACGGTCAGCAGCCCGCCATTGACGGCGGCCACCACCTCGGCCTTGCGGCGCACGACCCAGCGCCGGGTTTCCGGCGGGGGGAGCGTGTCCAGCGTCAGCGGCTCGCCGAGCGGGCCGATCACCTGAGCCGGACGAAACTTCTGATTCTCGATCACTTTTCACACCTCGAACTGGGCCGTAGCCAGCGATGCTCCCCCATCGCATCGTCCCCTCTACCGGGAAGCGGTTGAAGGAACGCTAAAACGCCAAGGTAAATCCGGGCTTCATCAGTCTTGACCGAGCCTTTCCAGCCGATGCGTGGGCAATACGGGGATGGAAGCTACCCTGCAGCTCGCTAGCCGCGCCGGCATCCTGTCCACCGAACACCTGCACCAGGGCAGCCAGGCTGTCGCCGGCACGCTCGCGCTGCGGGCGGGCCATGCGGCCGGCGAGCTGCGCGGTGGACGAGGAGGCCTGGCTCACCGCCGCCCCGGCGATCAGCAGCGCATGGTCGAGGCCGTGATCCGGCGAAAGAAGATGTTTCGGGTCCATGCGCTCTTCTGTGAATCCTGTGAGAGCGCAAGGATGCGGTAAGTATGGCTAACAACCGGTAAACGAGCGATGCGATTCGTCGCTTTTGCGCAGCCGGCGCCGATCCGCTATGGGCGCCGCATCATGCAGGCCGATTTCCAGCTGGGCAGCGACATGCAGGGTCGCCGCATCGTCGTCGCCATGTCGGGCGGGGTCGACAGCTCCGTCGTGGCCGCGCTCGCCGCACGCACCGGCGCCGAGACGATCGGCATCACCCTCCAGCTCTACGATCACGGCGCCGCAGTCGGACGGGCGGGCAGCTGCTGCGCGGGCCGTGATATCCGCGATGCGCGCGCGGTGTGTGACCGGCTGGGCATCGCGCATTACGTGTTCGACTATGAGAGCGCTTTCCGCGAGAGCGTGATCGATCGCTTCGCCGACGATTACATGGCGGGCCGCACGCCGATCCCGTGCGTGCGCTGCAACCAGGGGGTGAAGTTCACGGACCTGCTGCGTCTCGCCCGCGATCTCGGCGCGGATTGCCTCGCGACCGGCCATTATGTCCGCCGGGTCGAGGGGGCGATGGGCGCGGAACTGCACCGTGCCGCCGATCCGGCGCGCGACCAGAGTTATTTCCTGTTCGCCACCACGCAGGATCAGCTCGACTATCTGCGCTTCCCGCTGGGCGGGATGCCCAAGCCGCAGGTGCGCGAACTGGCGGCCGAGATCGGCCTCGGCGTCGCGGCCAAGCCCGACAGCCAGGACATCTGCTTCGTACCCGACGGCGACTATGCGTCGGTGGTGAAGAAGGTTCGACCCGAGGCCGAGCGAGCCGGCGAGATCGTCGATCTGTCCGGCCGGGTGCTGGGTGCGCATCGTGGCCTGATCCACTTCACCGTCGGCCAGCGGCGCGGGCTTGAGATCGGCGGGTCGCCCGAGCCGCTGTATGTGGTTAAGCTGGACGCGCCGGGCAACCGTGTGGTGGTCGGTCCGCGTCGCGCGCTGGCGGTGAGTGCCGCGACGCTCTCCGACATCAACTGGCTGGGCGGCGATTTCGCCGGCCCGCTGACCGCGAAGGTGCGCTCGATGGCGAAGCCGGTGCCGGCGCGCTTCGCGGACGGCACCGTGCAGTTCGACGCGCCCGAATATGGCGTCGCGCCGGGGCAGGCGGCGGTGCTCTATGCGGGCGATCGGGTGCTCGGCGGTGGCTGGATCGAGGCGACCCAGCCGGCCGACGCGGCGCTTGCCGCCTAGAGGAAGAAAGCCCCCTCTATCACCGTGCGGCACTTGCCGGACAGCACCACTCGCTCGCCCTCGTAACGGCAGCCCAACCGCCCGCCGCGCGCCGACGCCTGATAGGCGGTGAATTCCGTCCGCCCCAGCTTTCCCGCCCAATAGGGCACCGCGACCGCATGCGCCGACCCTGTCACCGGATCCTCGTCGATGCCGCCGCCGGGGGCGAAGGCGCGGCTGACGATGTCGGTTTCGGTCCCGCGCGCCGAGACGATGGTCAGCAGATCGCCATGGGTGGCGAGTGCGCGGAAATCGGGATCGCAGGCACGCACGATGCTCTCGTCCTCGACCACGACGAGGCCGTAGCGATGCTCGTGCCACAGGGTTTCCACCACGCCGCCGATGCCGAGGCCGGCGACGATCTCGGGCAGCGGCTTGGGCGTCGGCTTCCATGCCGGCAGCGCCAGCGTATAGGCGTCCCCGTCGCGACCGACTTCCAGCACGCCGACCTTGCGGGTGCGGAAGGTGACTCGCTCGCGTGAGAAATCTCCGCCGAGCACGAAGTGACCGCTGGCCAGCGTCGCATGGCCGCACATCACCACCTCGACGGCGGGCGTGAACCAGCGCAACTCATAGTCCGCCTCGCCGGTCGCGTCGGGCAGCAGGAAGGCGGTTTCGGACAAATTGTTCTCCGCCGCGATCGCCTGCAGCGTCGCATCGTCGAGCCACGCGTCGAGCGGCATCACGGCCGCCGGGTTGCCGGTGAAGGGGGCGTCGGCAAAGGCATCGATCTGGACGAATGGCAGCTTCAAATCTCGCTCCTCTCGGCGATGTGGGCGGGCAGGGTGCCCTCCTGGTCGACATGGCCGACCGGATCGGGATGGATGATCACCTCCAGGCCGGGGAAGGCGGCCATCAGCGTCGTCTCGATATGCTCCATCACCTCGTGCGCGGTGCCGATCGTCGTTTCGGGCGGGAAGGACATGTGGAACTGCGCGAAATCGTGCGCGCCGCTGGTGCGGGTGCGCAGATCGTGCATCCCCGCCATCGCCGGGATGGTCGCGGCGACGTCGAGGAAGGCGCGGCGCTTCTCCTCGGGCCATTCACGATCCATCAGCTGGTCGATAGCGTGCGAGGCGGAGGCCCACGCTCCCCATCCGAGCCAACCCGCGATGGCGAGGCCGAACAGCGCATCGACGCCATGCAGGCCCGCATAGCGATCGAGCGCGAGCGCCAGCACCACGGCGACATTGAGCGCGAGATCCGATTTGTAGTGCAGATTGTCCGCCCCGATCGCGACCGAGCGGGTACGTGCCAGCACCGCCTTCTGATAGGCGAGCAGGGCCATGGTCGCCGCCACCGCGACGATCGAGACGGCGATGCCCGTCTCGGGCGAGGCGGTGGGCGCGCCTTGTGCGAATGCCATGATCGCGCGGGCCGCGATGGCGACCGCGGACGCCGCGATCAGCGCGACCTGGAAGAGCGCCGCCAGCGCCTCCGCCTTGCCGTGGCCGAAGCGATGATTCTCGTCGGCGCGCTGGGCGGCAACGTGGACGCCGTACAAGGTGACGAGGCTGGCGATCAGATCGAGGCCGGTATCGGCCAGCGAGGCCAGCATCGCGACCGATCCGGTCGTGGCGGCGGCAAAAGCCTTGAGGCCGAGCAGCAGGGTCGCGACGCAGACCGAGGCCAGCGCCGCGCGGCGGTTGAGCGTGCCGATGTCGGCCGCCTCGCTCACGGGTAGAGCAATCCCTCGCTCCACGCGTCGCCGTCGCGGGTGAACAGGCGCCGTTCGTGCAGGCGGTGCGCGCGATCCTGCCAGAATTCGATCCGCACAGGTGTGACCCGATAACCGCCCCAATGTGGCGGGCGCGGCACGTCGGCGCCGTCGAAGCGCGTCTGCGCCTCCTCGAAGCGGGCCTCGAAGGTGGCGCGGGCATCAAGCGGGCGGGACTGGTCCGATGCCCAGGCACCCAGTTGCGAATCCCGCGAACGGGTAGCGAAATAGGCGTCCGATTCCTCGTCCGACACGAGGCTGACCGGCCCCTCGATCCGCACCTGCCGGCGCAGGCTCTTCCAGTGGAAGAGCAGCGCCGCCTGCGGATCGCCTGCCAGCTCGCCCGCCTTGCGGCTCTCGCGGTTGGTGTAGAAGACGAAGCCGCGCTCGTCATGGCCCTTCAGCAGCACCATCCGGACCGATGGCATCCCGTCCGCCCCGACGGTGGCCAGTGCCATCGCGTTGGAGTCGTTGAGTTCGGAGGCGCGGGCCTCCGCCATCCAGTCTCGGAACAGGGCATGGGGGTCGTTCGTCATGCGCAACCACATAGCGCTTGGGCCGCCCTTGCGTTAGGCGTGTCGGCACCACATCTTCGCTGTTGCATTTGGGCAACAGTTTTCGGATCGCGCGGCTAGGTTACACACGAGACATGGCAGACCCCTATTCGATCCTGAACGTGGCCCGGAACGCCGACGAGAAGGCGATCAAGTCCGCCTATCGCAAGCTCGCCAAGGAGCTGCATCCGGATCGCAACCAGGACAATCCCAAGGCGGCCGATCGCTTCGCGGCGGTGACGCAGGCCTATGATCTGCTTTCGGACAAGGACAAGCGCGCCCAGTACGATCGCGGCGAGATCGACGAGAACGGCCAGCCCAAGATGCCGTTCGGCTTCGGCGGTGCGGGCGGCGGCGGCAATCCGTTCGGTGGGCGCGGCGGCTTCCGGCCCGGTGCTGGCCCCGGCGGCGCGGGCGGCTTCCAGGGCGAGAGCGGCGATTTCTCCAGCATCTTCGACGAATTGTTCGGCGGCGCGGGCGGCGGCGGCGGCCCGTTCGGCGGTGGGCGTCGCGGTGGCGCCCGGCCGCAGCCAAAGGGCGCGGACGTCACCTATCGCCTGTCGGTCAGCTTCGAGGATGCCGCCGCGCTCCGGCCGCAACGCGTGAGCCTCGCCAACGGCAAGACGATCGAGCTGAAGCTGCCCGCCGGCGTCGAGACCGGCACGCAGCGCCGCCTGCCCAACCAGGGCGAGGCCGGACCCGCCGGCCCCGGCGACGCGATCGTCACGATCGAGGTGCAGCCGCACCGCTTCTTCAAGCGCGAGGGCGACAATGTGCTGCTCGATCTGCCGGTGCGGCTGGACGAGGCGGTGCTCGGCGCCAAGGTGAAGGTGCCCACCGTCGACGGGGCGGTGATGGTGACGATTCCGAAGGGTTCGACCTCCGGCAAGACGCTGCGGCTGGGCGGCAAGGGTTTCCACAGGGAAGGCGGCGCGCGGGGCGATCAGCTGGTGACGCTGCTGGTCGATCTTCCCGCCGGCGATGCCGAGCTGGAGAAACTGGTCGAAAGCTGGACCGGCGATCGAGACCGCAATCCCCGCGCAGGGCTGGGCGTCTGAAGGACGTCTCGCCCGAAAGCCCGGAGGCGCGTTCGCACCGGCCGGGCCGGATCGAGCGGGCCTCGGAGGTGCTGGGCATCCCGTTCCGCCTGCTCACCGTCGTCAAGCGCGTGGTGATCGGCGTCTATTCGGATGGCTTCATCCACGCGGGCAACCTCGCCTACCTGACGCTGCTGGCGCTGTTCCCCTTCTTCATCATCGTCACCGCGCTCGCTCAGCTGTTCGGCCGGTCGGGAGACGGGGCGGAGGCGGTGGCGCAGGTGCTTCGCCTGATGCCGCACGGCATCGCCGGGCTGCTCCGCCCTGCGATCGACTCGGTGCTCGCCGCGCGCACCGGTCCGCTGCTCTGGCTGGGTGCGGCGGTCGGCCTGTGGACGGTCGGCAGCTTCATCGAGACGATCCGCGACATTCTGCGCCGCGCCTACGGCACCAAGGCCGGGGGCGCCTTCTGGCATTACCGGCTGGGATCGGTGGCAATCATCGTCGTGGCGGTGATGCTGATGATGCTGGCCTTCGCGGTGCAGGTGGCGCTGACCGGCGCCGAACAGTTCGTCTATCGCCTCGTCCCTGTCGCGCGGGACTTTACGGGCTGGATCAGCCTTTCACGCCTGCTGCCCGCCTTCGCGGTGTTCGTGGCGCTCTACGTGCTGTTCTACACGCTGACGCCGAGCCTCTATCGCTTCTCGAAGAACCCGAAATGGCCCGGCGCGCTGTTCACCGCCGGCTGGTGGCTGGCGGTGACGGTGGTGCTGCCCGTCATCCTCAACCGATTGGGCAACTATAACCGCACTTATGGCAGCCTCGCCGGCATCGTCATTATGCTGTTCTTCTTCTGGCTGGTGGGCTTCGGACTGGTAATCGGCGCGCATCTGAACGCGGCACTGGCGGAATCCCCCGAACAAGGGTTAAAGGGCGCCGCCGAAGAGACTGAGGAAGCAGCATGGCCGGTTTGATGCAGGGTAAGCGCGGGCTCATCATGGGCCTCGCCAACGACAAGAGCCTCGCCTGGGGCATCGCGAAGATGCTCAAGGAACATGGCGCCGAGCTGGCGTTCTCGTATCAGGGCGATGCGATCCTGAAGCGCGTGAAGCCGCTCGCCGATCAGCTGGGCTCCAACCTGCTGATCGATTGCGATGTCGCGGATATGAACGCGCTGGACACGGCGTTCGATACGCTGAAGGCGACGTGGCCGACGATCGACTTCGTCGTCCACGCCATCGGCTTCTCGGACAAGAGCCAGCTGCGTGGGCATTTCTACGACACCACGCTCGACAATTTCCTGATGACGATGAACATCTCGGCCTACTCGCTGGTCGCGGTGGCGAAGCGCGCGCGGGAGATGATGCCGAACGGCGGCTCGATCCTGACGCTCACCTATTACGGCGCCGAGAAGGTGATCCCGCACTATAACGTGATGGGCGTCGCCAAGGCCGCGCTGGAGACCAGCGTGAAATACCTCGCGGTCGACATGGGGCCGGAGGCGATCCGCGTGAACGCCATCTCGGCCGGCCCGATCCAGACGCTGGCCGCGCGCGGCATCGGCGATTTCAACTACATCCTCAAGTGGAACGAGCTTAACGCGCCGATGCGCCGCACCGTGACGATCGAGGATGTCGGCGGGGCCGGCCTCTATTTCCTCTCCGATCTGTCGGCGGGCGTGACCGGCGAGATCCACCACGTCGACGCCGGCTACAACGTCATCGGCATGAAGGCCGAGGACGCACCGGACATCGCTCTGGCGTGAGCTACAACAGCTTCGGACGGACGTTCCGCTTCACGACGTGGGGCGAGAGCCATGGCCCGGCACTCGGCGCCGTGGTCGATGGCTGTCCGCCGGGGTTGGCGCTGACCGAGGCCGATATCCAGCCGTGGCTCGACAAAAGGCGCCCCGGCACCTCGCGGTTCACCACGCAGCGGCAGGAGCCTGATCAGGTGCGAATCCTGTCGGGTGTGTTCGAGGGGCGCACCACCGGCACGCCGATCAGCCTGATGATCGAGAATGTCGACCAGCGTTCCAAGGACTATAGCGAGGTCGCGCTGGCCTATCGCCCCGGCCATGCCGATTATGCCTACGACGCGAAATACGGCTTCCGCGACTATCGCGGCGGTGGCCGCTCCTCTGCGCGCGAGACGGCGGCGCGGGTGGCGGCGGGTGCGGTGGCGCGGGCGGTGATCCCGGAAGTGCGGATCAGGGCCTATCTTGTCGAGCTTGGCGGGGACGCGATCGACCGCGCGGCGTTCGACGATGGGCAGATCGACGCGAACCCCTTCTTCTGCCCCGATGCCGGCGCCGCGGCGCGCTGGGAGGAGATCATGGATCGCACCCGCAAGGCCGGCTCCTCGGTCGGCGCGGTGGTCGAGTGTGTGGCGGAGGGCGTGCCCGCCGGCTGGGGCGCGCCGCTCTACGCCAAGCTCGACAGCGAACTGGCCTCGGCGATGATGAGCATCAATGCGGTGAAGGGTGTCGAGATCGGCGACGGCTTCGCGGCCGCGTGGCTCACTGGCGAGCAGAACGCCGATCCGATGCGGCCGGGCAATGATGGCAAGCCGGTCTTCCTCGCCAACCATGCCGGCGGCGTCGCGGGCGGGATCGCGACTGGGCAGCCGGTGGTGGTGCGCGTGGCGCTGAAGCCGACCAGCTCCATCCTGACGCCGACGGAAACCGTCACCCGCGATGGCGAGGCGACCGAACTGCGCACCAAGGGCCGCCACGATCCCTGCGTCGGCATCCGCGCCGCGCCGGTGGTGGAGGCGATGATGGCGTTGGTGCTGGCCGATCAGAAGTTGCTCCACCGCGCGCAAGTGGGTCTCTGACCATCGTTTCGGCGGCGTCCGACGGAAATCCTTAACGGCCAAGGCGAGGCACGACGCGCGTTCCGGCGCGTTAAACCCCCACCTTCGATAAGGATAACAAGGAGAAGACGCCATGCGCATCCTGATCGCCACCGCCGTTGCTGCCCTCCTGCCGGCGGCCGCCTTCGCTCAGGCCGCCTCGCCGATGAGTGCGCCCGCGCCGGGCATGACCCAGCAGACCACCACCAGCACGATGCCGACCACCGACCCGACCGGTATGCCGAACGGTTCGGCCACCACCTCGAGCACCACGACCGCGCCGACCGATACCTCGGCCGCTCCGGCCAGTGATCCGTCGATGGCGGCGGCTCCGGCGGGCTCGACGCAGAGCACGACGACGAGCACCACCGACCCTGATACGGGCGCTACGACCACCAAGACCAAGACCAAGCACAAGCCGCATTGAGCTTGCGCGCTGCCTAGCGGGCAAAGCTGCCCGCCATGCAGGAAGGGCCGGAGCCGCAGGGGCTGCCGGC
Source organism: Sphingomonas-like bacterium B12 (assembly GCA_000333335.1). Classification (GTDB taxonomy): domain Bacteria; phylum Pseudomonadota; class Alphaproteobacteria; order Sphingomonadales; family Sphingomonadaceae; genus Solisphingomonas. Next base: position 13,331 of record BACX01000712.1, read on the forward strand.
CCTTCTTTTTGCGTCAATCCGCGAAGGGATCGCGGACCAGGATGGTGTCGTCGCGCTCGGGGCTGGTGGAGACGAGCGCCACCGGGCAGCGGATCAGTTCCTCCACGCGGCGGATATACTTGATCGCCGCCGCCGGCAGGTCCGCCCAGCTGCGCGCACCGGCGGTGTTCTCGCTCCAGCCGGGGATCGTCTCGTAAACCGGCTCGACGTTCGCCTGATCCGCCGCATGGGGCGGCAGGTAGTCGTAGCTCTTGTCGCCGATCCGGTAGCCGACGCAGATCTTCAGCTCCTCGAAGCCGTCGAGCACGTCAAGCTTGGTCAGCGCCACGCCGGTGATGCCGGAGACCGCCGCCGCCTGCCGCACCAGCACCGCATCGAACCAGCCGCAGCGGCGCTTGCGGCCGGTGACGGTGCCGAATTCGTGCCCGCGCGTGCCGAGGCGCTCGCCGACATCATTCTCCTGCTCGGTCGGGAAGGGGCCGGAGCCGACGCGCGTCGTGTAGGCCTTCACGATGCCCAGCACGAAGCCTGCCGCACTCGGCCCGAGGCCCGATCCGCCCGCCGCCGTGCCCGCGATGGTGTGGACGAAGGACGAAC
>BACX01000711.1 GCA_000333335.1 Sphingomonas-like bacterium B12
CATGCGCGAACGCATCGTGGATCCGTTTACCGGCGGGGCCACTGCCCAGACCACGAGCAAGGTGTTTTCGGTCGGTTTTCGGGCGGGCTGGACGTCGGGACTCGATCATTTCTGGGCAGGCCTGGCCGATGCCCGGCAATCCTCCGCACAGCCCGCCATATTGGTCGGTCGCAGGCATCAACTGGGTTCCGAGATGACGCTCGGTGGCGGCTGGCAGCACGGCGATCACCTGCGGTTCGACCTCGATTGGACGAAGCTTGCGGGAAGCGCGTCCGCGAACTCCGCGGAGCGATTGGCGGAGATCGCGAGCGGTGCGCCACTCCATGAAAACGGCTACCGCCTGGCCCTGGAATGGGCGCCGGGGCATGCGGGACTGGCCGGCAGTCCGAGCTTCGGCATCGAGGCGCGAAGCGCTAGGCTGGCGCGGGACGACGCGCAGTTCCTGGGAACGAACCGCCCGGACACACGCATCGGCCTGTTCCTGAGGACGCCGCTCTAATGACCACAAATGCGAGCACACAATAGTTCGAAGCTTACCACTCGACGCGAAAGCAAAGTCGTTTTGAACCGCTCGACCCTATGGCTCCTCCTGCTGTTTCAGAGCCCAAATTTTAAAGGCTGCGTGGCGCTTCGGAAACTTTGTTCAGGTGCTGACGAAGTTCGTCGATCCTATTTGACTTGCGCGCAACCATTGTTAGCTCCCGCTTACGGCTGAACCCAAGGGTGCCCAATACCATATGCAACGACTGGTTGAACCATGTGCGCGTTCAAATACATCGTCTTAGGATACCGTTGTCCCGATCGCCCACCCGTGACTAATTGAAAAGAAGCTGATCGTCGACAATCGGGAAGCGTCATGCGACGCGAGAATAGCGACATTTGGGTGCAAGGCGGTAGGGTCATTATACCGAGGCTCACAGAGCTAGAAAGCGCGCGCGTTAATGAAAGTCATGCGACCTCAACCTGATCACGTCCTCCGGATCGGCACCGCCATCGAACGGCGGATAATAGCCTTCGTGCGGCTTCGGCCATTTCGGATCACGCGGATCCGGTCCGCCGCCGCCCTTCGCGCCATCGGCGGAGGTGACACGGTGCGGGAAGGACGTCCCGCCGATGCCGCGTAGCATGTCGGTATAGTCGATCACGAGGTCGATGATGATGTGGGTGACTAGCCCCTCCTTCTGGAGACGGCCGCGCAGCCCGACCATTGCGGCGGATAGCACGGTGCGGCGCATCTTCTCGAACCGGTCCGGCCACAGGATGCCGTTCGCGACACCGGTCTCGTCCTCAACGGTGATGAAGAGCACGCCCTTGGCGCTGCCCGGCTTCTGCCTGACGAGGATCACGCCCGCCACCTCTACGTGGCGTCCATCCTTAATCGACGCGAGATCGGCGCAGGTGACCACACCGCGGCGACGCAGATCGTCGCGGACGAAGGCAAGCGGATGGGCACGTAGCGACATCTGAAAGGTCCGATAGTCCTCGACCACCTCCCTGCCCTCAGTGAGCGGCTTCAGCGTCACCATCTCTTNTTCGCCCTCACCGCGNCCAGCGCGAGCATCGGCTGCGGCGAAGAGCGGGAGCGGCTTTTCGCCGAGGCCGCGCACCTGCCAGAGCGCCTGTCGTCGATCGTGCCGCAGGGCGTGGAAGGCATCTGCATCGGCAAGGCGCTCGATCGCCGCCCTCGGAACGCCTGACCGGCGCCAGACGTCGTCGACGCTGTCGTAGGAGGCGTCACCCCGCGCCCCGACGATCGCGGCACCGTGAAGATTGGCCATGCCGTCGATCATGCAGAGGCCCAAGCGGACGGCCAGATAGCGACCACCGGCCGGCTCGAGCGTGCACTCCCACCGGCTGGCGTTGATGCAGGGCTGTCGCACCTCCACGCCATGCTCTCGGGCATCGCGAACCACCTGCGCCGGGGCGTAGAATCCCATCGGCCAGGCGTTGAGCAATGCGGCGCAGAACACGTCCGGATGATGACATTTCATCCAGGACGAGGCGTAGGCGATCTTGGCGAAGCTCGCCGCGTGGCTTTCCGGAAAGCCGTAGCTGCCGAATCCCTCGATCTGCTTGAAGGTCCGCTCGGCGAAGTCGCGTGGATAGCCGCGCGACACCATTCCCTCGACGAGCTTATCGTAGAAGTGGCTGACGCCGCCGGTAAACTTGAACGTCGCCATCGCACGGCGGAGCGCATCCGCCTCGGCCGGCGTGAACCCGGCACCGACGATCGCGACCTTCATCGCCTGCTCCTGGAACAGCGGCACGCCCAGCGTCTTCTGAAGGACGGCGCGAAGCTCCGCCTTGGGATACTCCGCTTTCTCCTTGCCTTCTCGCCTGCGCAGATAAGGATGGACCATATCGCCCTGGATCGGACCCGGCCTCACTATCGCGACCTCGATCACGAGGTCGTAGAATTCCTTCGGCTTCATCCGCGGCAGCATCGACATCTGGGCGCGGCTCTCGATCTGGAAGACGCCAAGCGTGTCTGCCCGCTGGATCATCTCGAAGGTCGCACGATCATCGTGCTGAAGCGTCGGCGAGGCCATGTCCATGACGATGCCGCGGTGCTTCTCCAGAAGATCGAACGCACCCTTCATCGCCGTCAGCATGCCGAGCCCCAGCACGTCGACCTTCATGAATTTCAGGCAGTCGATGTCGTCCTTGTCCCACTCGATGACCTGCCGGTCGGCCATGGCGGCGGGCTCGATTGGCACCAGATCGTCCAGCCGGTCCCGGGTCAGCACGAAGCCGCCTGGATGCTGCGAGAGATGTCGCGGCGTGCCGATTAGCTGGCGCGCGAGATCGAGCGTCAGGGCCAATCGTGGATCGCCCAGGTCGAGATTGAGCTGACGCGCCTCTTTCTCGCCGACCCCCTCCTCGGACCATCCCCACACAAGTCCAGCCAGCGACGAGGTCAGATCCTCGGGCAGGCCAAGCGCCTTGCCGACCTCCCTGACCGCTCCTCGCGCACGGTAGCGCGTGACTACGGCGGTCAGCGCCGCCCTATCCCGCCCATAGGTCTCGTAGATCCATTGGATCACCTCCTCGCGACGACCATGTTCGAAGTCGACGTCGATGTCGGGCGGCTCTCGCCGCTCGCCGGACACGAAGCGCTCGAAAAGCAGCTCATGCTTGATCGGATCGATC
>BACX01000710.1 GCA_000333335.1 Sphingomonas-like bacterium B12
TATCCGTTTATCATTCCGGTTGCCGCAGAATCTCTGAGCAAGGGCGACCGTCCGCGTGTCCCAGAAGGCGGAAGTTGGGGATGGCTCGAATTGGGTGCTCAGCGGATCGGCTCCACCTTTGAGCGGCGGAGCCGACGCCTTCAAATGTTTGTGCCCTCTGCAGGGGTCAAGGCATCTTCGACATCGACGCCGAAATTAAGGGCCATATCCTCAATTTTACTATGACCAAGCAGAATCCGAACTGCCGGCATATTCTAGTTGCCGCGTAGATGATTGACACTGTGCAGCCCGTAGCGAGACATCAGCGCATCACCACCCTAATGGTTGATGCAGGCCGCGCGAAAGCCTGTTGGACCGCATAGGTCACGGCGATTCCGACGTGGTCGGAAAGCATCGATCCGTCCGGCCTCTTGCCGAATAATGCCGAAAGCCTCACGGGAAGAAAGCTGTCCACCGCTCCCGAGCGGAACATCAGCCAGTCGCGCGAACGATGTTCTGAGAACAGAACGTCGCGCGGATTGTCGAGCGCGCAGTCGCCTGAGCCGCTGCAGATATGCTGAACCGCGCCAAGTTCCAGAGCGGGCGTGAGCAGATGGTCCTGGAAATAGGATCGCCGCGCTGCGGTCGGACCGACGTTGAAATCGCCGGCGATCAGGACCGGATCCCTGGTTCGGGCGAGATCCCGCACGAAGGCGGACAGCATGTCGATCTGCCGGAAGTAAGCGTAATTGGCTCGCTCACGCGGAGAGCGGGACGCACCATTGGAGTTGAGGTGCGTGTTCACCAATATGACCGGCGAGCGCATCCCCGGTTGTGCGATCAGGACCGCCAGCGCGCCCTTGTTCGCAAGGCAGTCATAGCCGGCGCATACCGGATAGGCGATCCTGCGGACGGCAAGGATCGGATAGTCGGAGAATATGGCGAGCCCGCTGTCGGCGTGTTTGCCCGACCGTTCACCAAACCAGAAGCTGCTCTTGCCGAGGAAAGCCTTGTCGGCTGCTGAAGCTGGAAGCGGAGCCGCATCTTCCGACGGACCGAAAGCCGAATATCGGTAGCCCGATTCCCGGCCGATAGCCTTGGCCTGATCGACGAACGCTTCCTGCAGGGCCACGATATGGGGCTGCCGTCCCGCCACCCTAAGCCCTTTGAGCTGGGACGCAATCGCATTGAGCGCAGCCGGCCGGCCGGTCGCGACTGGCCAGGGTAGGCCTTTCACATTGTAGGTGAGGAGACTGAGAGAGCCCGACGCCTCGGCCGAGCCCGGATGGATCAGCGCGGCCGCGCATGCGACCAGCCCCTTGACGAACGTCCTCATCCTCTTGGATCCGCATGTTGTTGCGATCCCGGGACGTCGAGCAAGCGGATAACCCGCACGTGCCTTCGACCAATGTCGAAGATGTGCGGGTCTAAGAGCGACGCGACGTCTCGAATGCACGAAGGCGGCATGTGCCGAACGGTCGGGGGGAAACGACCATGTGCAGGAATCAATGGATCAGGTTGGCATATTCACTTGGGCTCTTCTGGACCGCTCCGGCGGTCGCGGAGCTGCCGTCGTGGCCACTACCTCCCGTCCAATATAGCGTCGCCAATCGGAGGCCGGTCGCAAGCGCACCCGTAAGCTTCGATCTGGCGAGGCCGCACTCCCACGCCACGCCGATGCTGGGACAGTTCTTCGCGGCCAACAGTTCGTTCGCGTTTTCACACCGTCGCGCAGTCCCACACAGATTGGTGGGCTGTATCTCGGCATCGAAGCAATGCGCGAACGCATCGTGGATCCGTTTACGGGCGGGGCCCTGCC
>BACX01000709.1 GCA_000333335.1 Sphingomonas-like bacterium B12
AGCTCGGTCCCGGGGATCCTCTAGAGTCCTCGGCGCCGCACACGGCACCCGCCTGCGCATCGACGAGCGGCTGGTAGGCGAGCTCCAGTTCGCCGCGCGCGACGGCGCGACGGAGATCCTGCTCGAGCGCATAGAGTTGCTGTGCCGCGATCAGCGGATCATCGGTTGCGGGGGCAGAAACGTCGACTGCGCCACTCCGGGAAACACTGGCGCGGGCCAGCAACATTGCAGGCGCGGTTCCATGTTCCGCCATGTGCGCGTGACTGACGCGGATTTCAGGGAGAACTTCACGCTGGCCGAATGACACCGCCTCGCCCAGGGCATAACCGAGCGCCTGCAACTTGGTGCGCGCCACCTCCGCTGGCGTCTCCGCCTCGAACCAGACTGCGAGTCTGGCGCGATCGACCTGCGCGACCAGCGCCCCAGAGCCCAGCATCCGCACCACACGCTCGGCGAGCGCGGCCAGTACATGGTTCGCCAGCGCCTCGTCGAAGGCTTGCAGGCGCTCGAGATCTAACAGATGGACGACGCCAAGCACCCCGCGCGAGCTTGCGGCGATCGCCGCGAACAGCGGCTCGCGGGTCGGCAGGCCGCTTACCGGATGCCGATGAAGCAGGCGCTGCTCGACCGCTGTGACGCGATCGGCCATTTCTTCAGCCGATGCCTCGATCACTGAGATGCTCCCCGATCGAGCGCTCATGGTCGGCATGGCCGATGCCGCCAACTCGCGCAGCCGGGCTGCGACGGACCCAAGCCGAACCTCATGATCGATCAGCGAGAGAAGCACGAGGAGGACCAGCGCCGCGCACAGACAGGCAAGCGCAAAGCTCGCCGCCGGGCCGAGACGCGGGGGCACCGTGAGAAAGAGGCGAGTGCGTGCGTCAGCCCGATCGCAAAAAGGCACCGCGCGAGCAGTGTCCCGCTGCCGCGACGCATTCCGTCCACAATCAAGCCACCGCGCGTTT
>BACX01000708.1 GCA_000333335.1 Sphingomonas-like bacterium B12
AGCTCGGTCCCGGGGATCCTCTAGAGTCCACAACATGCCCGGGATCGCCAGTGCGGCGACGTCGGTGGTGATCGGATATCTGGCCGATGCGACGAACCGCATACGCATCGGTGCCGGCGGCATCATGCTCCCCAATCACGCGCCCATCGTTATCGCCGAGCAGTTCGGCACGCTCGCCCGGCTTCATCCTGGCCGGATCGACCTTGGCCTCGGCCGCGCTCCGGGCACCGATCAACCGACGATGCGCGCTTTGCGCCGGTCGCTATCGAACAGCGACAATTTTCCGCAGGATGTGATGGAGCTGCAGGCCTATTTCTCGGCCGACCAACAGCCTGGTCAGATCCAGGCAGTGCCGGCCGCGGGAGCCGAAGTTCCTCTCTGGATCCTGGGCTCGAGTACCTACGGGGCACAGTTGGCAGCCCATCTGGGCTTGCCTTATGGCTTCGCCTCACATTTCGCGCCCGACATGCTCGCCGCGGCGCTTTCTGCCTATCGTTCGCGATTCCGGTCGTCGCCGCATTGTCCACGGCCC
>BACX01000707.1 GCA_000333335.1 Sphingomonas-like bacterium B12
CGCAGCACGACGCGGCCCGAGAGCGCTACGACCGGCATCGGATCAGGCGCGGCCGGCCGCCCGGCCGCCTGATAGGTGCGCAGTCCGGCAAGCCCTGCCGCGAGCCGGTCCGGCGCACCCTCCGTTTCGCTGCGCAGCATCGCAAGAAAGAGCGGCAGAGGCCTCGGCCTGTGTTGCGGTGCGGAATGATTCAATGCTAGCGTAGTCAAAATCCAATCCCGTTTGGGTTGAGAGGGGCTTGCAATGGCGAAATCAGGGTCTCCGTCGGACACCGTCATCATCAAGAAGTACGCCAACAGGCGGCTCTACAATACCGAAACGTCGAGCTACATCACGCTCGATCATCTTGCCGCGATGACCCGCGAGGGCCGGGATTTCAAGGTTCTCGACGCGCGGACCGACGAGGACATCACGCACAACGTCCTCACCCAGATCATCATGGACGAAGAATCGCACGGCCAGACGCTGCTGCCGGTCAGCTTCCTGCGCCAGCTCATCGCCCTCTATGGCGATTCGATGCAGTCGATGGTGCCGCAATATCTGGAAGCCTCGATGGAGGCATTCCGCCGGAACCAGCAGCAATTCCGCAGTGCGATGGAAGGCGCCTTCGGCGGTGGCCCGTTCGCCGAGATCGCCAAGCGCAACATGGCGATGTTCGAGGCGGCGGCCGATGCCTTCAAGCCGGGCGCCAAGCCTGCCGTCGCTGCTTCGGCCGAGGCTGCCAACGAAGGTGGCGACGACATCGCCGCGCTCAAGGCGCAGCTCGCCAGCCTTCAGGACAAGATCGACAAGATGGGCAAGTGATCCCGCTCAGCCGCTGGTCTGGCGGCTGAGCAGGATACGATCGCGGCGCGTCGGCTCACCTGGGTGATTCGGGCGTCTCGGCCTTTTCCGGTTTTTCCGACGGTTCCGCCTTTTCCGGGGCCTCCGGCTTCTCGTCGAGCGCGGCCGGATCGGTGGACAAGGACGGCTGGGCATCGCCAGTCGCCGGCGCATTCGGATCGGGCTTCACGAAGCGCATCGTCATGCGGTCGCTCTCGCCGATCGCGGCATATTTGGCCTTGTCCTTGTCACCCGCCTGATAGGTGGGCGGCAGATCCCACACGCCGTCCGGATGATCGTGGTCGTCCTTCGGATTGGCGTTGACGTCGCTGGCGCCCGCCCACTGGAAACCGGCGGCCAGCGCCAGCCGGATCAAGGTCGAGCGCTTGACGTAGCCGGTCTTCTTCTCGCGCGCGGTATCCATGTTCTCCGGCAGGCGATGCTCCTCGATACCGAGCACACCGCCGGGCTTGAGTGCGCGGAACCAGTCGGCGAAGGCCTGCGGGGCGTTGCCGTCGCCCGGCTGATCGGGCGAGCCGAGCAGGTTGTGGATGTTGCGGAAGGTGAGGATCATGTCGGCGGTGCCGTCGGGCACGAAGCTGTTGGGCTGGCCGGCGTTGAACGGCACCACTTGCGCCTTGCCGTAGCGATCCGGATCGGTGGCGAGGAAGGCCTTGAAGTCGTCGGTCGCCTTGGGCGAGACGGCGGCGACATAATGGCCCTGATCGGCCAGATAGGGGATCAGGATCTCGCTGTACCAGCCACCGCCGGGGATCATCTCGACCACCGTCATGTTGGGCTGGAGACCGAAGAAGGTGAGCGTCTGGGCGGGGTGGCGATATTTGTCGCGCGCCACATTCTCGGGCTTGCGATGCTTGTCGTCGATCACCTGGCGCAGGCCGGGATCGATCATCACGCCGGGGCGCACCGCCGCCGGCTTCTTCGCGGCGGGTTTGGTCGCGGCCTTCACGGGCGCCTTGGCCGGCGCGGTCTTGGCGGAGAGGGGTGTGCCGCTCAGCGCGAGCAGGGATACGGCAAGCAGAAAACGGCGCACGGGCATCTCTCCGGACTGGTTACGCCACGATGCTGGCGCGCTTCCGGCCCGGAGACAAGCGGTTAAGCGTCAGAGGCAGGCTTCCAGGAACGGCTGGTCGAAGCCGTACTGCTTGGCCTTGTCGAGCGTGTAGGGGCGCAGGCCCATCGAGCGATACTCGCCGATGATCTTGCCGTCCGCGGTCTCTTCCAGATACTCGAACTTGAACAGCTCCTGCGTCACGATCACCGGGCCTTCCATGCCGATCACCTCGGTGATGTTGGTGACACGGCGCGAGCCGTCGCGCAGGCGCTTCACCTGGATGATGAGATCGACCGAATCCGCGATCTGGCGGCTGATCGCCTCCTTCGGGATCTTGATGTCGCCCATCATCACCATGTTCTCCATACGGCCCAGCGCCTCGCGCGGGGAGTTGGAGTGGAGCGTGCACATCGAGCCATCGTGGCCAGTGTTCATGGCGGCCAGGAGGTCGAAACACTCCTGACCACGAATTTCGCCGAGGATGATGCGATCCGGGCGCATACGCAGCGCGTTCTTCACGAGATCGCGGATCGAGATTTCGCCCTGGCCCTCCAAGTTCGGCGGACGGGTTTCGAGCGGTAGCCAGTGCGGCTGCTGCAGACGAAGCTCGGCCGCGTCCTCGATGGTCAGCACGCGCTCGCCGGGGTCGATCATCTTCGACAGCGCGTTGAGCATCGTCGTCTTGCCCGAGCCGGTGCCGCCCGAGATGACGATGTTGAAGCGGCAGGCGCCGGCGATCTTCAGCGCGGTGGCCATCTTCGGGCTCATCGATCCGAAGCCGACATACATGTCGAGCGTGATCGGCTTGGCCGAGAATTTACGAATCGAGATGGCCGTGCCGCGCAGCGACAGCGGCGGCACGATCACGTTGACGCGGCTGCCGTCCTGAAGGCGGGCGTCGGCCAGCGGCGTGGTCTGGTCGACGCGGCGGCCGACCTTGTTCACGATGCGCTGCGCGATCTGGAACAGATGCTGCTCATCGCGGAACTGGATCTGGGCGAGCTGCAGCTTGCCCTTCTTTTCGATGAAGGTCTGTTCCGGGCCGTTGACCATGATGTCGCTGACGTCCGGATCGGACAGCAGCTCCTCGAGCGGCCCGAGGCCGAGCAGTTCGTCGACCAGCACCTTTTCCAGCGCGAACTGCTCGCGGCGGTTGAGATTGATCTTCAGCTCGGCGAGCACCTCGCCGATGATCGGGCGGAATTCCTCGGCCAGCTCGTCCTTGCTGAGTGTGGCGGCGGCTTCCGGATCGACGCGCTCGAGCAGGCGGGGGAGCACCTGCTCCTTGATCTTGTGGACCGAGGCCTCGAAGCCTTCGATCTTCGGCGCGGCGGCGTCGCCCGAACCCTGCTGGCGATCGTTGAGGCGCGACATCGCGTCGCCGCCGCCGACACTGGCGCCCGCATCGGCGGTCGCGCCCGGCAGGGGGACGGAGTCGATCGGCGGGAACTGGCCGCCGCCGGGCTCGGGGCTGTGCATCGGACGCGCCACGCCAAATGCCGGGCGCTGCCCACCGCCAGTGCCATTCCGCTTGCCGAACGCGCTCATCGTAGCTGCCTGTCCCTTCCGTGTTCCGAAAAAGGTAAGCGAGAAGCCCTAAGAAAGCCTAAAGCGCCGGAAACCTTAGGTGCCGCGCCGGCAGTTCGTGGCTGGTCGCAGCGGCGAGCGCAGATCCCAGCCCTCGAACGCGCCGGACCGCACGGCGAGCCGATAATGGCCGAGCAGATCGGCGAAGGCGGGATCGCGGCGGAAGAAGGCGAGGGGATCGCCGGCCGCGTCGCCGCGCGGCACGGGGCGCTGGAAGACGATACGGCGGGGCGGCAGGCAGCGATAATCCTGCACCGTCTCGGCGATGATCCTCCGGCCGAGCGCCGCCACCGCCGGATCGCGCAGGCCGGACGGGGTCATCGCCCATAACATCCAATAGGCGTTGTAGCGGCTGGGGTAGCGGTAGCCGTCATTCCAGACGTGCGGCCATGCGATGGCGATCTCGGTGCTGACGAAGGCGACGGCATCGCCTCGCCGGAGGCCGGCGAGTACCGGATCGACTCCCAGCGTCGGCGGCGGTGGCGGCGCTGGCATCAGCGGTTGGGCGAGGGGGAGGAAGATGACGGCCGGCGCGACCATGCGGGCCGCGACCGGGAGCTTCTGCCACGCTTCGGCGAGCAGCGCGGCGAGCGCCAGGATCAGGCAGCCCGTCGCGGCGATGGCGTGATAGGGCCAGCCCTTATGCTGTACCCACCAGGCGATGGCGAAGCCGGTGGCCGCGATCAGCAGTGCCGTCGCAAGCGGCGCCGATCCCCGCCGCAACGGCAGGAGCGAGGGCAATAGGACGAGCAGCGCCAGGCCCCAGAGATATTGGGGCAGCTGGATCATCTGCCACAGCGGTCGCGAGGCGGCGGCGCCGTAAGCGAGCCGAAGATCGGGGACGACGCGGGTCAGATAGTCCGGCGTGACGATTAGCAGGGCCGCCGCATAGAGCACGGCCACCAGCATCAGCCCGGCGATCTCAGGCCGCAACGGACTGCGCCAGCCGCGCCCCTGCCTCGCCAGCAGCCAGAGTTCGATCAACACCGGCACCCCAGCGAAATAGTGCTTGAGCGCGAAGCCGAGCCCGCCACCGATCCCGATCGCCAACGCCAGCCGCGTGTCGATCGCATGACCCTGTCGGCGCGCGGCGGCGAGCGCGGCATAGGGGATCGCGACGATCAGCGCATATTGCTCGCGCTGGCCGGTGTCGCCGAACGGCATCGCCAGCATCAGCCAGGTGGCGAGCAGCAACAGCGCGATCCGATGGGGGGTGGGGATGGTGCCGATCAGGCGCTCGGTCGCGGCGAGCGAGGTGGCGGATGCCGCGCCGAGCGCGAGCACCAGCATCGCCTCGGGCCGGATACCGGTGAGGCTCGCCGCTGCATCGACCGGCATCGCCATCCAGAACCACAGCGGCGGATTGGTCTCCATGATGTCGCGGTAGAACACCGCGCCCTCACGCAGCCGGTGCGCGACCCACAATTGCCAGGCGACATCGGTGGTGAACGGCGGCGGCGCGAACAGCACGAAGCTGATCGCCAGCAGCATCGGCGCGGCGATCGCCACCAGCAGCGCCTCGCGCCCGCGGACATGCGTCGTCCACGACCGGCGGGCGGTCGGCAGATCGAACGGCATGGGTGGTGACAGCGGCGGCACGGGATCTCCCGATGGGGAGCCCGCACCCTAGCCGCAGATGGGTAAAGCGCTCCCTAAGGAGCGGAGGCGTCGATCAGTGGTCGGCGCGGGCCGGCTGGCCGTGGGTCGCGGCGCCTGCGCCGCTCAGCACCTCGGCATGTTCGGCGAGGATGGTCAGGCCCTTGTCGGTCACCTCGGCGAAGCCGCCCTGCACGCGCACGCGCTGAACGATCTGCGTCATCGAGGAATAGACCAGCACCTCGCCGTCGCGCACCGTCGACATCAGCGGCGCGTGGCCGGCGAGCACGCCGAAATCGCCCTCGGTGCCGGGAACGACGACCATGTACGCGTCCTCCGACAGGATCTTCTTCTCCGGGGTGACGAGCTCGAAATGTACGTCGGCCATGCTCTTGTCCTCGACCCTCTCCCGATGATGCGGGAGAGGGGGATATCAGTGGAAGGAGGCGAGGGGCTTTACGCCGCCTCGGCCAGCTTCTTGCCCTTCTCGACCGCCTCGTCGATGCCGCCGACCATGAGAAAGCGGCTCCGGCAGGTGGTCAACCGCCGAT
>BACX01000706.1 GCA_000333335.1 Sphingomonas-like bacterium B12
AGCTCGGTCCCGGGGATCCTCTAGAGTCGTAATCCTGGAACGCCTCCAGCCATTCCTTCGTGTGGAAGCCGACCACGTCGTAGGCGAGCAGCGTCTTCACCAGATGCGCGGCATTGGGCAGCGAGGAGAGAAGCCGGCGCGGCGGCCAAGGGATGTGCAGGAAGAAGCCCATCCGGTTCTTGCAGCCCCGCTCGCGCAGTTCGTGGCCGAGCGGGATCATGTGATAATCCTGCACCCACACCACGTCGTCCGGCTCGATCAGCGGGCGGATGGTGTCGGCGAAGCGCTCGTTGACGCGCTGATAGCCGTCCTCGAACCCGCGCTCGAACTCGGCGAGGTCGATCCGGTAGTGGAAGAGCGGCCACAGCGTCCGGTTGGCGTAGCCGTTATAATATTCCTCGACGTCCTGCTCTTCCAGGTCGATCGTCGCGGTGGTGACGCCTTCGGATCGCTGGAAGTTGATCTGGCCGGTGAACTCGTCGGTCAGCTCGCCCGACCAGCCGAACCAGATGCCGCGATATTCGCGCAAAGCCGCCTGGAACGCGACCGCGAGCCCACCTTGCGCGCCGGACTGGCCCTTGGGCGCCGAGACGCGGTTCGAAATGACGATCAGGCGGCTCATCGGATCGCCTGCCATGGCTTCGACAGCAGCACGGCGCAGTTGATCATGCCGACGAGGCTGTAGGTCTGCGGGTAATTGCCCCACAGCTCGCCCGATGCCGGATCGATATCCTCGGACAGCAGACCGGCGGCGGTGCGGCGCTTGAGCATCTCCTCGAACAATGTCCGTGCATCCTCGTGCCGGCCGGTGAGGTACAGCGCCTCGATCAGCCAGAAGGTGCAGACGTTGAAGGCGGAGTGCGGCACGCCGAAATCGTCCTCGCTGTCATAGCGCAGCATGTCTGTGCCGCGCCGCAAGCCCGTTTCCAGCGCGTAGAGCGTGGCCCGGTAGCGCTTGTCCTGCGGGCTGAGGAAGCGCAGGTCCAGCAACTGGATCAAGCTGGCGTCGAGATCGTCGCCCGAGAAGGTCGCGGAGAGACGCTGCGTCTCGGTGCGCCAGGCTTTCTCGACGATCGTGGCGTGGATCTGGTCGGCGCGGTCCTGCCAGAAATGGTAGCGTTCCTCGAGGCCCAGCTTGTGAGCGGCGTTGGCGAGCCGGTCGCACGCCGCCCAGCACATAGCGGAGGAATATGTGTGGACCGACTGGCGGGTGCGCAGCTCCCACAAGCCGGCATCGGGCTTGTCATGCACCTCCCAGGCGAGATCGCCGATCGCCTCCAGCGCCTCGAAATCCTCGATGCCCGCCATCCGGAAGAGGCGGGAATCGAAGAAGGCCTGCACGTTGCACAGGATGATCTGGCCGTAAGCGTCGTGCTGGATCTGCTCATAGGCCTGGTTGCCGACGCGCACCGGACCCATGCCGCGATAGCCGGCAAGGCCCTCCTCGATCCGCTCTTCCAGCTTCGCTTCGCCGAGCACCCCGTAGAGCGGCTGGACGTGGCCGCCCTTCGCACCCTCCACGATGTTGCGCAGATAGGCGAGGTAGCTTTCCAGCACGTCCAGCGCGCCGAGCCGGTTGAGCGCCTGCACGGTGTAATAAGCGTCGCGGATCCAGCAGTAGCGATAATCCCAGTTCCGCCCGCTGTCGGCATGTTCGGGGATCGAGGTGGTGAGTGCGGCGACGATCGCGCCGGTCTCCTCATGCTGGCAGAGCTTGAGCGTGATCGCCGACCGAATGACGATATCCTGCCATTCATAGGGCGTGGCGAGGCCGCGCACCCAATGCTGCCACTCGGTCGTAGTGTCGTGGAGCATCCGCAGGCAGGCGGGCATCAGCGCCGAGGAGAAGCTCTCGTCCGGCCCCAGGAAGAAATGCAGCGGATGCTCCAGCCGGAACACGCGCTCCTCCGCGATGTAGCCCACCGGCGCGTCGGTAGAGAGGCGCACCGCCTCGTCGTTCAGGATGTAGCGGATGTGGTGCGATCCGGCGGTCGTGGTGACGTCGGTGTTTCCCCAGCCGCGCGTCGGGCGCAGGCGGACGCGGATGCGCGGGCTGCCGGACACCGGCCGCACGATGCGCACGAAGGCGACGGGGCGGTAGATGCGCTCGTTGCTGGTGTAGCGCGGGCAGAAATCGGTGATCTCGATCGCGTTGCCCTGCTCGTCCTCCTGTCGGGTGACGAGGATCGGGGTGTTGCGGATATAGCTCTGCTCGATCTTGGCGACACCATCCAGTTCGATCGCCCACATGCCGACCGCCCCTTCGTCACCGGCCTCGATGCCCGAGATCAGCGAGGAGAAGACCGGCTCGCCGTCGACGCGCGGCAGGCAGGCCCAGACGAGGCGACCCGAACGGTCGATAAGGCCGGAGACCTGGCAATTGCCGATCGGCCAGAGATCGAGATTGGTCGTCACGCTGATACCCCCGCCAGACTGCCGAGCCATTCATGCACGTCTTTCACCCCCGGAAGTCGATAACGCGCGGCCGTCTCGCGGGGTCCGCCGACGAGGATGCCCCAGCCGCCGAGCGCCTCAGCGGCCACGAAGCCGGCCTCGTCGGTCAGGTCGTCACCGATGAAGATCGGGAGCGTACCCGCCATCGGCGGCTCGGCCATGAAGCGGCGCACGGCATCGCCCTTGTCGGCGCCATGGGTGCGCAGCTCGACCACCATCTTGCCGTGCTGGAGCGTGAAGCCGGCGTCCGCGGCGATCTTTTCGGCGAGCGCGTCACAGGCCGGGCCGGCATCGGGCGCCTGCCGATAGTGGAGCGCGGCTCCGAACGGCTTCTCCTCCACCACCACGCCGCCATGGGTGCCCGCGAGTGCGTTCAGCGCCGTCAGCGCCTCGTCCAGCCCTTCGGGCCGCGTCGGCGCTTCGGTGCGGCCATCGCCCCAGAGCAATTCCAGCCCATGGCTGCCGGCGATAGCGAACGGTGGCTGCGTATTCTGGAGGCCGAGATGCGCCAGGATGTCAGCCGTGCTCCGCCCACTGACGAGCGCGACGCGGCCGTTGAGCCGTTCGGCCAGCCCACCGATCAGGCGGCCGAGGCCTGGATCCACCATCACGGCATCGTGGCGCTCGGCGATATCGACCAGCGTGCCGTCGAAATCGAGAAAGAGACTGACGTCCTCCGATGCGGGATCGGGGGCGAGGGTGAGCGGGGCAATCTGATCGGGCATCGTGTTCCGAGATAGGATGGGGGAGCTAATGAGCAAACGCAGCACGGCAGGATCGTTCCGCAACCGAACGTATTTTTCGGTGGGATTGCCGCGCTGCGGCATTTGCGATCGCCTTTGCGTGCGTCCGCGAAACCGCCTAGCATTAGTATAAATCAGGGCTTTGGGGGCGGACGTGTCGGGCGAAATGACGGATGTGGAGGAAGGTGCCGCGATCGGCGCCGCGCGCGCGCGGCTGGTGATCGCCGCATCGTCGCTGGGCACGATCTTCGAATGGTATGATTTCTTCATCTACGGGACGCTGGCGCCGATCATCGGCAAGCTCTTCTTCCCGTCCGGAAATCCGACGCTGGAATTTCTGGCTGCGCTCGCCTCGTTCGGCGTGGGCTTCGGTGTCAGGCCGTTCGGAGCGGTGGTGTTCGGCTATCTGGGTGACAAGCTCGGGCGCAAATACACCTTCCTCGCTACCGTCGCGCTGATGGGGCTCGCCACCGCCGGCGTCGGCTTCGTGCCGAGCTATGCGCAGATCGGCGTGATGGCGCCCGTCATCCTCGTCGGCCTGCGCGTGCTGCAGGGGCTGGCGCTGGGCGGCGAATATGGCGGCGCCACCACCTACGTCGCCGAACATGCGCCCCGCGACAAGCGCGGCTTCTATACCAGCTTCATCCAGGCGAGCGTGATCGGCGGCTTCCTGCTCAGCCTGATCGTGGTGCTTTCAGCCCAGCAGACCATGACATCGGGGGAGTGGGACCAGTGGGGCTGGCGGGTGCCGTTCCTCTTTTCGCTGGTGCTGCTCGTCATCTCGCTGTGGATGCGCCTGAAGCTGCACGAAAGCCCGATCTTCAAGGCATTGAAGGCGGCCGACCGGGTGGCCGAAAACCCTCTGAAAGAGGCGTTCTCGACCAAGGGCAACATCAAACTGATCCTCGTCGCCATGCTCGGCATCGCGGCGGGCCTGACGGTGATCTGGTACACCGCGCAGTTCGGCGCGCTGTATTTCCTCCAGAATTCCCAGCGGCTCGACGACACGTGGGCGCGCGTGCTGATCGGCATCGGCGCGGTCTTCTCGCTCGGCTGGTTCATCCTGTTCGGTTCGCTTTCGGACCGGATCGGCCGCAAGCCCTCGATCGTGCTCGGCTATGCGCTGACGCTGGTTCTGCTCTTCCCGCTCTTCCACCTGATGGCATCGGCCGCGAACCCGAACATGGCGGATGCGCAGCGCCGTGCGCCCGTGATCGTCTCCGGGCCGGACTGCCGCTACGATCCCTTCGTGGCGGGCAAGCAGGAGACCGAGTGCGCCAAGATCGTCGAGCATCTGGCGAGCAAGGGCATCATCTATCGCAAGCTCATCACGCCCGGCACGGCGCTGATCGTCGGCAATCGCGCGGTGACGGATCACTCGCCCGCGGGTATCGACGCCGCGCTGGAGGCGGGGGGCTGGTCGATCGCCAAGGTGAAGCCCACGATCAAGGGGGCGGTGATCATCGTCTTCTCGGTGACGATGCTCGGTATGCTCTCGGGCATGACCTACGGGCCGGTGGCGGCGTTGCTGGCGGAGCTGTTCCCGGCGCGTATCCGCTACAGCTCGATGTCGATCCCCTATCATATCGGCACCGGCTATTTCGGCGGCTTCCTGCCGCTGATCAGCCAGTATATCGTGGCGCGTACCGGAAACCCCTTCTCTGGGCTGTGGTACACCTTCGCGGTGGTGGCGATGGCACTGGTCATCACCATCTTCTGGGTGCCCGAGACGAGGGGCAACGATCTCGACTAGCCCGGCATCCCCCGCTATCGGCGCCCGGATGTTGGAGTCTCCGCCCGCCGCCCTGCGCCTGACGATCGACGGCGACGCGCTCGCCGCGAACTGGCGCTGGTTGCGCGGCCGGGGCGGAGAGGCGGCCTGCGGGGCTGCTGTGAAGGCCGACGGCTACGGCCTCGGCGCGCGCGGCGTGGTCGATCGGCTGGTGCGCGAGGGATGCCGCGACTTCTTCGTGTCGAACTGGGCGGAGGCGGCGGCACTGGGGCCGATGCCTGAGGGGGCCGCGCTGTCGGTGCTGCACGGCGTGCGCGAGGCGGATATGCCCGCCGCGCTCTCCGGCATGGCGCGTCCGGTGCTGAACTCGGCCGAGCAGGTCGCGCGCTGGAAGGCGGCGGGTGGCGGCGCCTGCGACGTGATGATCGACACCGGCATGAATCGCCTCGGACTGCGCCCGGAGGAAGCGGGATTGCTGGAGCGGCTGCAGATCGAAACCCTGCTCAGCCACCTCGCCTGCGCCGACGAGCCGGATCACCCGATGAACGCGCGCCAGCTCGCTGCCTTCCGACAGGTGCGCGCGGTGATCCCGGCGAAGCGCTACAGCCTCGCCAATTCGGCGGGGATCTGCCTCGGCGCATCCTATGCTTTCGACCTGACGCGCCCCGGCCTCGCGCTCTACGGCGGCGTACCGGTGCCGGACGACTCCATCCAGCAAGAGGGGCTGCGATCCGCCGCCTTGATCGAGGCCGAGGTCATCCAGGTCCGCGACGTCGAGGAAGACGAGAGCGTCGGCTACGGCGCCACCTGGGTCGCCGGGCTGCCGTGCCGGGTCGCGATCCTCAACGTCGGCTATGCGGACGGCTATCTGCGCGGCTTTTCCAACGTCGGATCGTGGCGGTCGCGCGACGCGACCTATCCTGTGATCGGCCGCGTTTCGATGGATCTCGTCGCGATCCAGGTCGGTCGCGAGGTCCGTGAAGGGGACTGGATGGCGCTCGATCGCAACCTGCCCGTGCTCGCCCGGATGTCGGGGCTGTCGCAATATGAGTTGCTGACTACGCTCGGGCACCGCTATCAGCGCCGCTGGACATGAACGACGGCCCCTTTTCCCCCCTCGTGAGAGCCTTCGCCGCGATCGGCCGCCTGGTGATCGGGCCGTTCTCGATGATCGGGCGCGTCACGCTCTTCGCCTTCACCACGTTGATCCGTGCGCTGACGCCACCTTACTATCCGGCGCGCTTCTTCGCGCAGCTGATGGAGATCGGCTGGTATTCGCTGCCGGTGGTGGGCCTCACCGCCATCTTCACCGGATCCGCGCTGGCCCAGCAGATCTACACGGGCGGTTCGCGTTTCGATGCATCGTCCACCGTGCCGCCATCGTCGTGTTCGGCATGGTGCGCGAGCTGGGGCCGGTGCTGTGTGGCCTGATGGTCGCCGGGCGCGTCGCCTCCCCCATGGCGGGCGAACTGGGCACGATGCGCGTCACCGAGCAGCTCGATGCGCTGACCACGCTGCGCACCGACGCTTTTCGCTACCTGATCGCGCCGCGCCTGTTCGCCTGCGTGATCGCGCTGCCGATCATGGTGCTGATCGCCAATACGATCGGAATCATGGGCGGCTACCTGCTCGCGGTCTACAAGCTGGGATTCAACCCGGCCTCCTACCTGATGAGCACGCGCAAATATCTGCAGATGGACGACGTGCAGATGGCGTTGGTGAAGGCGGCGGTGTTCGGCTTCATCATCGCGATCATGGGCTGCTACAACGGCTTCCGCACCGCTGGCGGCGCGGCGGGCGTCGGCAAGGCGACCACCGATGCGGTGGTGTCGTCCTTCATGCTGATCCTGTTCAGCGACCTCATCATCACCATCGTGGCGTTCGGCTGATGGCGGAACCCAAGATCAAGCTGACCGACGTGGTGAAGCATTTCGGCGACAAATGCGTGCTCGATGGCGTGAATCTCTCGGTCGAGCCGGGCGAATCGGTCGCGATCATCGGCGGGTCAGGCACCGGCAAGTCGGTGACGCTGAAGTGCATCCTTGGCCTGCTCAAGCCGGATCGCGGATCGGTGCAGGTCGACGGGCAGGAGATCGTCGGCGCCCGCCACCGCGACATCGAGAAGGTGCGCGCCAAGTTCGGCATGCTCTTCCAGGGCGGCGCGTTGTTCGATTCGCTGCCGATCTGGCGCAACGTCACTTTCGGGCTGACCCAGGGCCGGATGCGCCACGCCGCCGAGATGCGGAAGATCGCGGAGGAGAATCTGGAGCGCGTCGGCCTCGGCCGCGAAATCCTGAACCTGCGCCCCAACGAGCTGTCCGGCGGCATGCAGAAGCGCGTGGCGCTGGCCCGCGCGATCGCGCCGCGCCCGGAAATCATCTTCTTCGACGAGCCGACCACCGGCCTCGATCCGATCCGCGCCGACATGATCAACGACCTGATCAACTCGCTGGTTGTCGATCTGGGCGTCACCGCGCTCACCATCACCCACGACATGAGTTCCGCGCGCAAGATCGCGAACCGGGTGGCGATGCTCTACAACGGCCGCATCGTCTGGCACGGCCCGCGCGACCGGTTGTACGACAGCGGCAATCCGTACGTGGACCAGTTCGTCCAGGGCCGGGCGGACGGCCCGATCCGCTGAGCGCGATGCTCGCCGGCATCCATCACGTCGCGATCATCGCGTCGGATTATGCGGTGTCGAAGCGCTTCTACACCGAAGTGCTGGGTCTGCCCGAGATCGCCGAGACGTATCGCGCCGAACGGGCAAGCTGGAAGCTCGACCTCAGGCTGGGCAGCGCGCAGATCGAGCTTTTTACCTTTCCTGACGCGCCGCCGCGCGCGAGCCGGCCGGAAGCGCTGGGCCTGCGCCACCTCGCTTTCTCGGTCGCCGATCTGGATGCGGCGGTCGCCCGGCTGGAGGGCGGGGGCGTCGCCTGCGAGCCGATCCGCACCGACGAACTCACCGGCCGCCGCTTCACCTTCTTCCAGGATCCGGACGGCCTGCCGCTGGAACTCTACGAGACCTAAAACTTTCGGCGTCGCTGCCGTTAACCCTGTCGAGGCCGCCGCTTCCGGCGGCCGGGGGATAAGCGACGATGACCTTGACCGCGCACTGGCTCCATCTCCGTCTCGGCCATCCGCTGGCCGAGGTCGCGGTGGACGAGAGCGTGGCCGTCGAAGATCCCGCGCTCGCCGAAGCGGAGATCATCGCGCGCCAGAAGGCCTATGCGGCCGAGCCGCTGGCGGTGCGCTTCACGCCGCGCTGAGCACCCCCAATCGCCGGTGAGGCCAGCCGGCCCGACGGATCGGGCGTCGCAGCCCCCCATTCCGAGGCGCACGCCGCAGTCCGACTTTCCCATTTCCAGATAGCTGTTTTGGAAAAGCGCCGGCCAAGCGGAGCGCAATGGCGGCGGCTTACGCGGCCATACAGCTAGAGCGATCGAACCAGAACCGTTTTGCCTGGTGATCGTAGACCAGTCGCTGCCCCATCATGGCGTTGATACCAAGGATCATCGCGGGGCCTTCGCCAAATCCGAAGCTCTTGAAGACCGACAAATCGGCCACCCGAACGGTAAGGCCGTTAACGTGGCGACCCGCAAACGCCACGTCATCGACCCTGCCTTCGCGGGTTTTCATCGCCTCGGATGCCGCACCGTAAAGCGTCTCCCCGTTCCCGAAGGACGCGCCGTCGATATCGAGGTGAGCAGCGCGAGCGAAAGCCATGTTGATCTGCGTCCCGCGTGAACCAGTATCGAGTACGGCGATTCCGGTCGCGCCGTTCACGGTGACGGGTAACGTCAGTTGCGTTCCGTCGACGACCGTTCCTCCTTGGATCATGACCGCATGTTTCGTGAGGATTCTGCGCATCGATACAGGCTTGGGTAGCAAAGTGACCGCGCGGCACGGAAAATCGAAGATCGCTATCGCGCCGTTCATCAGATCGTTGCCGGTAACCCCGGAGACGATCTCGGCGTCCTTGCGATCCGGCAAACCGGTGATGGCAACGGCGCGGATCGTGCGGCCGTCGACGGTGATGCTGTCGAGCCGGTAGGTCGACATCATCGCCGCTCCGGTCATGCCCTCCACGCTGATAGGCACGCCCGGTTTCAAGCCCTGCTGCCTGGCGAACCACTCATAGACATGTGATCCGTCCGCCCCGGTGTCGAGAACGAAGGGCACGGTTCCCTTGCCGTTGACGAAAGCCGGGACGACCAGGTGGGCGTTCCCCGGCCGGGGTCAGCGGGACGGATGAACCGACCTGGGTGGCGAGCAGCAGGCATGAGGCTGCGATCGCCGACATCGGACGCATGGGCTTCTCCATTGTTGTGGGTGAGAGCGCGGACTGCCGGCCGCTAGTTCAGGTGCTGGCCGGAGTATCTGGAATGTATTCGAGAAGGTCGCCGGGCTGGCAGTTGAGATGCCTGCATATTGCTTCCAGCGTCTCGAAGCGGAGCCCTTTGACCTTGCCCGATTTGAACAGCGACAGGTTGGCCTCGGTCGCCCCGATCGCGCGTGCCAGATCCTTCGACCGCATCTTTCGCTTCGCCAGCATGACGTCGAGCCGGACAACGATCGCCATCAGAAGAACCCGGCCCGGTCGCGCTCGATCTCCGAGCCGAAGGCGACGACGTTCACGAACGCGAAGAGGAGGATACCAAGGACCGCCGCATCGAGCTGGCGGAGTTCCAGCTTGACGGCAACAGGGCTCATACCCGCAAAATAGAGGGTAGCATGGGTGATGAGTGGGACGACGGCATAGGCGATGAGCGCCCATGCAATCCGACGCAGCAGCGCTTCGTTGCGGGCCGTGAAAATCAGGCGCTGGGCATGAAGACGGAAAAGACCGATCAGGCCGGACAGGATCACTAGGCCGGGGATCAGGCGCAATGTCAGCACACCGGCCGCCAGGGTGGATTGCCAGATCGCATAGCGTGAGATCGCCATGAAGCCGGCAGGTGCCTCGGTCCGCTCCTCGAGCGTGACGAGAAAGGAGAAGCCGCCGTTCATCATGCCGGCATGATCCCCGACACGAAAGAGCAGCAAGAGAATCTGAAGCGCAGCGGTTGCCGCCATCAGCGCCATCACGGCGCATGCGATGATGAAGAACAACCGGCCCCGGCGAGCAAGCGTATCGCTCGCTGCAGGCATTTCGCCACCGTCCGCCTCGCCGTGATGCCGAATCATGCCGCCTCCGCTCCGGTAGGCTATGCGACTATAATTATCATAAAACAATAATTATTTTCGATATTGAACTGGCTATGCCTTCCCGGAATCAGATCTTTTTGGGAAGGTCGCAAACCCATCCAAGTACCGAAACCGGCCCGACCACCCGCCGCAGCCTAGGCGGCGAAGCCCGCCAACGTCGCGCCCGCGCCATGCAGCAGGTCCGCCGGCGCCAGCCTCATCTGCAGGCCCCTCCGCCCGCCATTGACGTAGACATAGGCCTCGCCCGCCGCAGCCTGCTCCACGAAGGTGGGAACCGGCTTGCGCTGGCCGAACGGGCTGATGCCGCCGACCTTGTAGCCGGTCAGCCGCTCGGCGGCGGGGACGGGCATCATCTTGGCCGCCTTGGCGCCCGCCGCCGCCGCGATGCGCTTCATCGAGACTTCGCGGTCGGACGGCAGCACCGCGCAGACCGGCTTGCCGTCCGCCTCGATCAGCAGTGTCTTGAAGACCCGCGCAGGCGGCTCGCCGATCGCCTCGGCCGCCGCGAGGCCGACGCTGTCGGCCGCCGGATCATAGTCATATTCGACAAGATCGAAGGGGATGCCCGCCCTGGCCGTGGCGACCGTCGCGGGCGTCCCCTTCGCCATTCAGATCAACGTTCGACGCACATGGCGATGCCCATGCCGCCGCCGATGCAGAGCGTCGCGAGGCCCTTCTTGGCGTCGCGCTTCTCCATCTCGTAGAGCAAAGTGGTCAGCACGCGCGCGCCGGACGCGCCGATCGGGTGGCCGATGGCGATCGCGCCGCCGTTGACGTTGACCTTCTCCGCCGGCAGCCCAAGCTCCTGGCAGACCGAGATCGCCTGCGACGCGAACGCCTCGTTGGCCTCGATCAGATCGAGATCGTCGACGCTCCAGCCGGCCTTCTCCAGCGCCTTCTTCACCGCCGGCACCGGGCCGATGCCCATGAAGGCGGGATCGACGCCGACCGAGGCCCAGCTCTTCACCGTGGCGAGCACCTTGGAACCGCGCTTGGTTGCCTCATCGGCCGACATCAGCACCAGCGCCGCAGCACCGTCATTGAGGCCGGAGGCGTTGGCGGCGGTGACGGTGCCGTCCTTCTTGAAGGCGGGCTTCAGCTTCTCCATCGCCTCGATGGTCGCGCCGTCGCGAATATATTCGTCAGCATCGACGATCGTGTCGCCCTTGCGGCCCTTCACGGTGACCGGCGCGATCTCGTCCTTGAAGCGGCCTTCGGCGCGCGCCTTCTCCGCCTTGTTCTGCGACCCGACCGAGAAGCGATCCTGCGCCTCGCGGGTCACCTGGTACTTTTCGGCGAGATTCTCCGCGGTGATGCCCATGTGATAGGCGTTGAAGGCATCGGTCAGGCCGTCGACGATCATTGTGTCGACGAGGCTGAGATTACCCATCTTGGTGCCGCCGCGCAGGTTCTGCGCATGGTTGGCGAGCGACATGCTCTCCTGCCCGCCCGCGACCATGATCGTGGCATCGCCATTGGCGATCGACTGGGCGGCGAGCGCGACGGCGCGCAGGCCCGAGCCGCACACCTGGTTGACGCCCCAGGCGGGCACTTCCTTGGGGATGCCCGCGGCCATCGAGGCCTGGCGGGCGGGGTTCTGGCCCTGCGCGGCGGTGAGCACCTGACCGAGGATCACCTCGGACACGTCCTCGCCCTTCACTCCGGCCTGTTCCAGCGCGGCCTCGATCGCGACGCGGCCGAGCTCGTGCGCGGGGGTGGAGCCAAAGGCGCCGAGAAAGCTGCCGACAGGGGTACGCTTCGCCGCGGTGATGACGACGTCGGTCATGAATCAACTCCTGCGCTGGGTGTTCTGGTTCGGGCGGTCTCTTATCAGCGCATATGGGATCGCGCGAGCCATTGCGCGAGGGGGTGCCACAAGGTCTCACGCGCGCGACCGCCGACGATCATGCCGACATGGCCGAGACCGAGCATCATCGCTTCACCATGCCCCATGCCGCTGACGGCGGAGGCGGCGGGCACGATGCGGTCGGTCGAGGAGACGATATCGAGCAGCGGGCAGGCGAGGGCGGCGGGGTCTATCGTCTTGCCCGCGACCCGCCAGCCTCCGCCGCCCGGACGATCGTCACGGAAGAAATCCTCCGCCATCTCGCGCCCGGCGGCCGGCGTGAGGGGCGCGCCGCCATTGGCCCAATCCTCAAGCGCCACGAACAGCCGCGTGGCCTGCGCGCTGCGATCGGCGCGGCCGAAGGCGACGAACTTCTCGATGGTGCGGTGCGGATCGAGCCGCCAGAAGGCGGTCTGCAGCACCTCCAGCGGCATCAGGCCCATCGCCTCGGCGGTCGGCCGCGCCTGCTCCCACAGATCGGCGAGGCCTTTGCGCGCGTCGTCCGGAAAGCCGGCGAAGCGCCACGGCGCCGCGATCGTCACCAGTGCGGCCGGCGGCCGGATCGCGGCGGCGGCAAGGGCCATCGTGCCGCCGAGGCAATAGCCCGCCAGCGCCGCTTCGCTGCCGATCGCGTCG
Organism: Sphingomonas-like bacterium B12; assembly: GCA_000333335.1. Lineage (GTDB taxonomy): Bacteria > Pseudomonadota > Alphaproteobacteria > Sphingomonadales > Sphingomonadaceae > Solisphingomonas. Next base: position 12,620 of record BACX01000706.1, read on the forward strand.
ATCAGCGGCAGCAGCATCTCGACAGGCCGGCGAT
>BACX01000705.1 GCA_000333335.1 Sphingomonas-like bacterium B12
CTGATGGTGACGATCTGCCTGATGCTGATGTCGATCCCGGCGGTGCGCACCGTGGGCGTGACGCTGGCGGCGTCGGCGGGCCTTGCCGCGCTGGCGCTGGGTGCCGCAGCCCAGCCCGCGCTCAAGAACATCATCGGCGGCATCCAGATGGCCTTCACCGAGCCGATCCGCATCGACGACGTCGTGATCGTCGACGGCGAATGGGGCAAGATCGAGGAGATCAACCTCACCTTCGTGGTGGTGCGCATCTGGGATGACCGGCGTCTGGTGGTACCGGTCTCCAAGTTCATGGAGGAGAATTTCCAGAACTGGACGCGCCGCACCTCGGATCTGCTGGGCACCGCCTTTCTGCATGTCGACCGCACCGCCGACGTGCCGCGCCTGCGCCGCAAGCTGACCGAGATCGTCTCCAACGATCCCTTGTGGGACGGGCGGGTCTGCGGCCTGCAGGTGACCGACAGCTTCCCCTGGCATATCGAACTGCGCTGCCTCGTCAGCGCGGCGGATGCCGGCAGGGCGTTCGATCTGCGCTGCAACGTGCGCGAGGCGATGACCGCCTATATCGCGACCGAGATGCCCGAGGCGCTGCCCCGCCAGCGCGAGCTGACGATGATCGAGCGCGCGCCCCGTGCCGAGGCCGGCTGATCGGTCAGCGCGGTACCGCGACGGTGCCCGGCTTGGCAGTGCCGTCCGCAGCGAGATCGAGCATCGCCGGGTTCGCGTCCGTGAACGGCGCCCAGCGCGGCAGGCCGGGGCCGTTGGGGTCACCGGTCTTCACGAAATTGACGAGGTAGCCGCTCGCCACCTTGCCGGCCGCATTATCCTTCGCGGTGGTCGCGGCGCCGTATTTGATCGCCTGCGTATCGAAGAAGAAGGGGAATGTCGTGGCGTGCGNCGCGCCCTTGGTCTCGGGCGTACGCACCGAATCCGCCACGTAGGAGAAGCGGTAGTGATAGACCGGAACGCCCTGGCCCGAGAGCGCGGAGGCGACCTGCGTCGCGCCCTTGATCATCACGCCGTCCGGCCCGCCGGCGTCGTCGCTGGTGGCGCCCACCATCACCGGCACGTGCGCGAAGTTTCCGGACGCGTAGACGGCCATCGCGTCGGACGGGAAGGGCGGTTGCTCGATCGGCGGGCTGAAGGTCCGCGGGCCGGGCGTCGGCGCAAAGATCGCCTCAAGGTTCAGGCCGCTGACGATATCGTCGGGTGAGAGGGCGCGGAGCTTTGCCACGGCCTGCGGATCGTCGGCCGCGATGCCTTTGCTAGTGGCGAACGCGGTGCCGGTCGCTTCCGCCTGCGCCAGCGTCTCGCGCGGCAGGACGCGCGGGCCACCGCCCGACTGGATCACGGCGCGCTCGAACAGGCCCTTCGCGGCGGGCGAGGCGATCAGCGTGTGGACGGAGATGCCGCCTGCGCTCTCCCCGATGATGGTGACGTCGGATGGATCGCCGTCGAACGCTGCGACGTTGCGCTGGACCCATTTCAGAGCGGCGACCTGATCCATGTAGGCGTAGTCGGCAAGCTGTCCGCCGTCGCCATTCTCCCGCGTGATGCCGGGATGCGCGAAGAAGCCGAAGCGGCCGAGCCGGTAGTTGAAGCTCACCACGACGATGCCGCTCTTCGCCAGCTCTGCGCCCGAATAGGTAGGCGGCGAGGCGCCGCCGTTGACGAAGCCGCCGCCGTAGATCCACACCATCACCGGCATCTTCTTCTTTGGCCCCGCCGGCCGCCAGACGTTCGCGTAGAGGCAATCCTCGGCCGGCGCGGTGCCGAGCGGGGCGGCGTCGCTGGGAAAGGGCTTCTGCATGCAGTCATGCCCGTAGGCGCTGGCATCGCGCACGCCGGACCAGGCGGCAGCCGGCTGCGGCGCGCGCCAGCGCAGCGGGCCGACCGGCGGTGCCGCGAAAGGGATGCCCTTGTAGGCGATCACGCCGTCGGCCTCGGTGCCCTGCAATGCACCGGTATCGATCGTCGCACGCGGCGCCGCGACCGCCATGGTGGCTGCGCCGATCATCCAGGCGAACGCCATTGCCTTGCGCGCATAACCCATCACGTCGCTCTCCCTGTTTGTTGGGCGCCATTGAATGACAGCGTAGCCATCGGCCGCAAGAGGGAATTGCCGTCTTCGTTGCATGGGGTGCGGAGCGGGGGTTATAAGGCGCCATGTCCAGCGTATCCCGCTCCGCCGCCATGCTGCTGACCATGCTGGTCGCGGGTGGTGCGTCGGCCCAGACGGAGCCGGCACCCACCGCCGCATCCGATTCCACCACGTTGCGGCTGAGCGACGAGGAACGTACGCAGTTGCTCGCGGGAAACACCGAGGAAAAGGTGGATGCGGCCCGTGCGGGGCTGGGCAGCGGCGCGCCGGGGCGGCAGATCCATGGCGAGATCGGCGCCATGGTCGGCACCCACGGCACGCGCGGCATCTACGGCACGGCGGCCGTCCCGCTCGGCGACAGTGCCAGCGCGACCGTTTCGTTCGAGGATAGTCGCTACGGGTACGGGCGGCCCCGATAGGGCCTAAGCCGACTCGCGCAACGTCCGGAGGAATCCTTCGACCCGGGCGCCGAGTTGGACCGATGATGCCGCCAGTGCGCCCGCCACGCGCTTCATCTCCGTGGCGCCGTTCGCCGCCGCCAGTGCGGTTTCATTGATCGTCTCGATATTGATGCGGATGTCGCGGCTGGCGCTCGCGGCCTGGCCGGCACCCTCGGCGATGCCGATCGTCATCGCGCGCTGCGCCTGCACCGTCTCGTCCACCGTGCGCGCGATGTTCTCGACGCTGGCGATGATCCGTTCGATGCCGCCCTGGCCGGCGACGACCTCTTCGGCTGCGCCACGCATCTCGGTCGAGTGACCGGCGATCTCCTCGGCCGCTTCGCGCGTCTGCGCGGCGAGCGCGCGGACCTCGTTGGCGACCACCGCGAAGCCGCGTCCGGCATCGCCCGCGCGCGCCGCCTCGATCGTCGCGTTGATCGCGAGCATGTTCACCTTGGCGGCGAGGCTGTCGATCAGGCCGGTGATGCGCTCGATCGAGAGCGTCGATTCCTGCAGCACCACGGCACGGCGCGCGCCGGCCGCGACCAGCGCCACGGCCTCGCCGGCGGTGGACGAGGCGCGCGCCGTCTCGGCCTGCAGTCCGTCGAGCGCATTGACCTGCGCGCTGCCATGCGCGGCGAGCGAGGCCATCGTCTCGCCCGTCTGGCCGGCGGCCGCCGCGACCGCGCTGGCGCGGCGCCCGGTCTCCTCGCCACGTCGCGCGGTCGCGCCCGCCGAGGTTTCCAGATCGCCGGCCAGGGAACCCAGCATCCCGACCAGCCGGCTGATCTCTTGCTCGAAGGCGCGCCCCGCTTCGTGGAGCAGGCGGAATTGCGTCTCGCGCCGGTGGAGGCGGTCGAGCTCGTAGGCGCCGGCGGCGGAGACCAGATCGCGATTCTCGATCACGCCATGATAGCGGCCGTCGCGGGTGAGGATCATGCCTTCCTGCCCACCAGCGTGGGCATAGGTGGTGAGCAGCTCGCCCAGCGCGCAGCCCGCATCGGCGGTGGGGCAGGGGCGGATGCGCTGCTTCAGCGTCGCGCCGAAGCTCGGGTTGCGCAGCAGCGCGTGGCCGTAGGGGTTGAAGAGGATCTGCCGCACATCCTCCTCGAAGATCGCGCCGACCGGCTCGCGGTTCGGTGACAGGACGGGAAGGATGCGAAGACTCGGATGCGCCTGGAACAAGGCGATCGCATCCGCCGCCGACGAATGGATGTCGACCGCGATCGATTCGCTGCCCGGCTTGCGAAGCTGCTCGGTCGTGCGCATGGGCAGGATGGCTCGCATCGATGACTCAGGGGAACGCTTACTCACTGGCGCGTTTCCTAAGGGGCGATGGTAAATGCCGGCTTGAGATTGCGTGACAGCGCAATGACGGAACGATGACGCGCAATTATTCTTGCGCCGCCGTCTCCGCCTCCAGCGCTTGCCCCTCGCCCATCAGCGAATGGGTGAAGCAGCGGCGCCACCACAGCACGTCCTGCTTCTCCACCCCGTCCATCAGCGCGCGCCAGCGGCGGACGCGCTCGGCCTTCGGCATGGCGAGCGCCTGGACGATGGCATCGGACATCTCCTCCGCCGAATAGGGGTTCACCAGCACCGCCTCGGTCATCTGCTCGGCCGCGCCCGCGAATTTGGAGAGGATCAGGACACCGGGATCCTCCGGATCTTGCGCCGCGACATATTCCTTGGCGACGAGGTTCATGCCGTCCCTCAACGGCGTCACCAGCCCGATCCGCGCGGCGCGGTAGATGCCGGCGAGCACATGGCGCGGAAAACCCTGGTTGACGTAGCGGATCGGCACCCAGTCGATATCGGCATAGGCGCCGTTGATCCGGCCGGACAGTCGTTCCAGCTGCACGCGGATGCGCTGGTAGCTTTCGACGTCGCCGCGCGAGGGCGGGGCGACCTGCAGGAGGAAGACCTCCTTCCGCTGCTCGGGATGGTCGACGAGAAAGCGTTCGTAGCCGAGGAAACGCTCTTCCAGCCCTTTGGAATAATCGAGCCGGTCGACCCCGACGATCATGTCCCGCCCGTCCGCCGAATCCTTCATCCGACGGTGCGTGAGACGCGCGGTCGGGCTTTGCGCCGCCTCGACGAACTCCTTGGTGTCGATGCCGATCGGGCAGGCGACCGCGCGCACCGATCGATCGCCGAGGTGGATCGTGCCGTCCTCCTCCAGCGTCGCGCCGAGA
>BACX01000704.1 GCA_000333335.1 Sphingomonas-like bacterium B12
AGCTCGGTCCCGGGGATCCTCTAGAGTCCCAGCCCGGCCGATCGGGCAGCGGCGCGACCATGATGTCGGCGCGATAGTGGCGACCGCCCGGCATCACCATGTCGGTATCGTAGGCGGCGACCGGCTGATCCGGCGCGATCGAGGTCATCGGATGGCCGGTCATCTCCTCGACCGTGCGACCGACGACGACGCTGCGCGCGAGATTGAGCAGCGCTTCTGCGGGCGGATTGCAATCCTGCACCATGCCGACGCCGTCGATCACCAGCATGGCGGTCGGCAGCGCGGCGAACAGCTCCGCCGGCGATGGCTCCCCCGCTTCTTCCGCCCCCCGGCGAAAGCGGATCAGGCGGCTGCCCGGCAGCGCCATGGAGCGTAGAATTCGTCGAGCATGCGCAGCACCTGCTTCGCGTCCGGCACCTGGTTCACGGTGTTGCGGAACTCGGCCGAGCCGTGCAGCCCCTTGGTGTACCAGCCGAGATGCTTGCGCGCCATGTTGACGCCGGTCTCAGTGCCATAATGTGCGAGCATCATCTCGTAATGCTCGACGATCACGGCATATTGTCCGTCGAGCGACGGATCGGCCAAGCGCTCGCCGGTCTGCAGGTAGCGCATCGTCTGGCCGAGCAGCCACGGCCGGCCATAGGCTCCGCGCCCGATCATCACGCCGTCCGCGCCGGACTGGCGGAGCGCCTCCTCCGCATCGTCGACCGTGCAGATGTCGCCATTGGCGATGACCGGGATCGACACCGCATCCTTCACCCGGCGGATGAAGGCCCAGTCCGCCGTACCCTTGTAGAGCTGGTTGCGGGTGCGGCCGTGGACCGTCACCATCCTGCAACCGAGATCCTCGGCGATGCGGGCGAGTTCGGGCGCGTTGAGGCTGTCATGATCCCAGCCCATCCGCATCTTGAGCGTGACGGGCACGCTGACCGCCTTCACCGTCGCCTCGATCAGCGCGGTGGCGAGCGGCAGGTCGCGCATCAAAGCGGAACCGGCGTCGCCGTTCACCACCTTGCGCACCGGGCAGCCCATGTTGATATCGATGATCGCGGCGCCGCGATCCTCGTTGAGCTTCGCCGCCTCGCCCATCTCCTTGGGGCTGCAGCCGACGAGCTGCATCGAGACCGGCTCCTCGATCGGATCCCATGCCGCCTTCTGGATCGACTGGCGCGTCTCGCGGATCGCCGCCTGCGACGCGATCATCTCCGTGACGTTCAGGCCCGATCCATAGCGCCGGACCATCTTGCGGAACGGCAGGTCGGACACGCCCGTCATCGGCGCCAGGATCACTGGCGTGTCGATGGTGACGGGGCCGATCTGGATCGGCTTGAGGAGCGGGTGACGCATGATGTCCACAAACTGCCTGAAAAAGAGGCAGCCGCCTACCCCGAAACCGGCTGGCGGGCAAGCGCGGCCTCGGCTAATCGGCCCGACTTATGGATAAGAACAGGACGATCGCGCTGATCGTGGCGGCGGGCAGCGGCTCGCGCATGGGCGGGGGCATCCCCAAGCAATATCGCAAGGTCGCGGGCGTGCCGGTGATCGCGCGCGCCGTCGATGCGCTGGCATCGCATCCGGCGATCGACGCGGTGCACGTGGTGATCGGCACGGG
>BACX01000703.1 GCA_000333335.1 Sphingomonas-like bacterium B12
GAGCTCGGTCCCGGGGATCCTCTAGAGTCCGCTGGCCGAGCAGATGGAAGATGGTGCGCTGGCGATGGAGCGTCGGCTTGCGGGACAGGAGCAGAATCTGCGGGGTTGCCTGCGCATCTCCTCGGCCGACTGGTTCGGCGCCTATGTCCTGCCCCAGATCATCGCCGACTATACGCACGCGCATCCGGACGTGGATGTCGAGATCCTGACGGGCACGCGTCTGTTCAGCCTTGCGCAGCGGGAAGCGGATATTGCCTTCCGCATCGTGCCCTTTGACACGTCCGCGCTGGCACGAGCGCGCGACCGACTTCCTGCTGGGCGCCGCATTCTATCAGGCCCAAGGCAACGGACCGATGGCCGCGTTGCTGCTCCACCAGACATGCGAGCATCTCTATCAATGTGTCCTCCGCTCGCTGACCTTGCATGGTCCCCGCACGCACGCGATCGATGAACTCCGCGAACTGGCCGAAGCATTGGAACCGGGACTGGACGCGGCATGGCCGCGCGGAGAGGCGTCCGAGCGACATGCCTTCGGTTGCATTCGCCGAGCCTATGCCGAGGTGCGCTATGGACGATCCTTTCGGATCGGCATCGACGAACTGGCATGGGCGATAAATCGCATCGTCATGCTGCGCGACCTCGTTGCGAAGCTATGCCCCGAGCGGTTTTCCATGTCGGCAGCGCCGCCGACCGCCGCCTCGTGTGCCCCGCCAGAGGCGCGTCATGTCCTTTGACGAAGATCGCCGTGCTACCGCAATTCGGGCGCTCCCTGTGTTGCCCCGAACCCTGTTCCTGCTTCACATTTTCTATGACGTGGATGTTGCCGCGATGGCGCAAGGGATCGGCACGGATGCGACCAGCATTGCGCCCTGCCTTTCCGATGCAAGAAGCACGATCTTTCGCCATTGGCCCCGGCTTGACGGCGAACAGCACATTTCGCGCGACGGCGCCGCAACCGTGGTGACTCTGGGTGAGCGCCTGCGGCTCGATTACCGGGCGTCTCTGGAAGCCTCTTTCATCGAATGCGGCTACGCTGGCATCATCCTATGGCCTGCGGCCAGCGACGACATTCACGCTGACGAGAATGCAGCGGCGGCGTTCATCGTATCGCAGCTTCATCCTTCGTTGCGCGATGCCGCCGCACGGTCCCAACGCGAAGGCGTCGGCACGCTCGATCTCTGGCGGTCCGTTGGGCCGTGGCGCCGAATCATGCGGGACCGCCTTTTGCAGGTCGCAAGTGAACTCCGCTGCTCCGGCTGGCAAACATTCGAAACGTGGTTGGCGGATAGGATCGCCCCGGAGCGCTACTATCCGGATGGCGTCATGTCCTTCGCCCGTTTGCGTCGCCCGCTGTCAAGCGAAATGGATTCCGCTGAGCCGGGACATTGGCTACCGCATTGGCCGGACGACGCAGGACATCCACCTTACCGGCAACATGGAGCGCTTCATGTGGTCCTTCGACGGCGTGAAGATGTCGGACACGATGGAGCCGATCCCCTTCACCGAAGGCGAGCGCGTCCGCGTGGCGCTCATCAACGACACGATGATGGGGCATCCCATCCACCTGCACGGCCATTTCTTCGAGCTGGTCACAGGGCACGGGGATCATGGTCCGCGCAAACACACCGTGCTCGTCCAGCCGGGCGGCAAGGTAACGTTCGACCTCACCGCCGACGCGGTCGGCGACTGGGCCT
>BACX01000702.1 GCA_000333335.1 Sphingomonas-like bacterium B12
AGAATCTCGATATCGTCGAGAGTTACAGCCCCAAATACATCATCATTCTGGCGGGCGATCACGTCTACAAGCAGGATTATGGCGTAATGCTGGAGGAGCATGTCGCCAGCGGCGCTGACGTGACGGTCGGCTGCGTCGAGGTCCCGATCCGAGAGGCCTCGGCATTCGGCGTGATGCACGTCGATGAACGGGACCGGATCATCGATTTTCTGGAAAAGCCCGCCAATCCGCCATCGATTCCCGGCGACCCGGCCCGCGCCCTCGCCAGCATGGGTATCTACGTGTTCACCACTGCATTCCTCGCTGCCAGACTGCGCGAGGATGCGGCGGACCCGAACTCAAGCCACGATTTCGGCAAAGACATCATTCCCAAGCTGGTGGCGCAAGGCCGCGCCGTCGCCCATCATTTTGGCCGCTCGGCGCTGCGCTCGGGCGCGGACGGCGAGCCCTATTGGCGCGACGTCGGCACGCTGGACGCCTATTTCTCGGCCAATATCGATCTGACTACGGTCGAACCCGCATTGGATCTTTACGATCGCGACTGGCCGATCTGGAGCTATTCGGAAATGACCGCGCCGTGTAAGTTCGTCCACGACGAGGAAGGGCGGCGCGGTGAGGCGATTTCCAGTCTGGTCTCAGGCGACTGCATCGTTTCCGGGTCGAAGCTACGCCGCGCGCTCCTGTTCACCGGCGTACGAGTGAACAGCTATTCCGAGATCGAGGACGCGGTCATCATGCCGCGCGTTGAGATCGGCCGATCGGCGCGCCTGAACAAGGTGATTATCGATCGCGCCACGCGTATCCCCGAGGGCCTTGTCGTCGGCGAAGATCCCGAGCTCGATGCTTTGCGCTTCCGTCGCACCGACGACGGTGTATGTCTGATCACCCAGGACATGATCGACCAGCTGAACCGATGAAGCGTCTGCGCGTCCTCTCCGTCGCATCGGAGGTGTATCCGCTCGTTAAAACGGGCGGTCTCGCCGATGTCGCGGGCGCATTGCCCGCTGTGCTAGCGGCGCAGCAAGTACAGGTGGTGACGCTGGTACCGGGCTATCCGGCCGTGCTTGCCGCGCTGGAGGAGCCGCGCACGGTGGTGGACGCCCTGCCACTGATGGGCGGCACGGCGCGGTTAATTTGCGGGCGAGCCGCGGGGCTCGACCTGCTGGTGATCGAGGCGCCGCATCTCTACGAGCGCCCTGGCATCCATNATCTGGCTCCCGATTGGCGTGACTGCCCGATAATGGCGAGCGCTCGCTGCNGCTGGCATGGATGGCGGCCGAGATCGGCGGCGGACTGGTGCCGCGCTATCGACCATCGGTGATCCATGCGCACGACTGGCAGGCGGCCTTGGTGCCAGCCTATCTGCGTTATGCGGGCCGGGGTAGACCGCCGGTGGTGTTGACCATCCATAATCTCGCCTTCCAAGGACTATTCCCACCGTCGTTGCTTGAGCGAATTGGGCTACCTGCGGATGCTTTATCGGTGAACGGACTCGAATATTACGGTCAGGTCGGTTTCTTGAAGGCAGGTATCCTGTTTGCCGATCGCATAACCACCGTATCCCCAACTTACGCCCAAGAGATTACCGGGGACGAGGGCGGCATGGGTCTGGGCGGCCTGCTGCGCGGGCGGGCGGGCGATCTCACCGGCATCCTGAACGGCATCGATCTGGAGGCGTGGAACCCCGCCACCGACAACCTGATCCCGCACCGCTTCGATGCCGGCAAGCTGAAGCGCAAGCAACAGAACAAGGGTGCGCTGCGCGAACGGTTCGGGCTCATGGATGCGGGCCGTGCGCCGCTCTTCGCCGTCATCAGCCGGCTGACCGATCAGAAGGGGCTGGACGTCCTCGCGGGGTTGCTGCCGCAATTCGCGCAGGCCGGCGTGCAGTTCGCGGTGCTGGGTACCGGCGATCCCGCGATCGAGTCTGCCTTCACAGCCACGCGGGCGCAATTTCCGGGGCAGGTCGCGTGCCGCTTCACCTATGACGAGGAGTTGGCGCACCTGATCCAGGCGGGCGCCGATGCGCTGATCGTGCCTTCCCGCTTTGAGCCGTGCGGCCTCACCCAGCTTTGCGCGATGCGCTACGGCACGCTACCCATCGTAGCGCGCACAGGCGGCCTTGCCGATACGGTGATCGACGCAAATGTGGCGGCGCTGCGTGCAAAGGCCGCAACCGGCTTCGTCTTCTCCCCTGTCCAGTCTGACGCGTTGGCCCGTGCAATGCATCGCGCCCTTGATGCCTATGCGGTTCCCTCGCTCTGGGCGACACTTGTGTCCAATGCGATGGCGTTGGACGTGGGTTGGTCACAGCCCGCCGCTGCTTACGCCCGCCTCTACCGCGACGTCATCTCTCGTCGCCCGCCTGATTCAGATTTGGGATGACTGCCGCGCTTCTACAGACAAGCGTTTGTCCATGGCACCTGCCCCAATGGCCGTCGATTGGGCACAGCCGGGTGCGGAACAACGCTATGGGGAGCCCGCGGCTGAACCGTTCATGCCACGGTCGCCACGGGCTCGATGGGGGGCGCCCCCTAGAAAGCGACATCGAGGGTGAGGCGTCCGGTGCTTTGGTCGCCCGAGCCGCCGACCAGGCCTGCATAGCCCACACCGAGCCGCATCTTGGGCGCCAGCTGCCACGCCACGTCGATGTTCGGTGCCACTGCGTCGCGCGACAGGCGCGCCCCCGTCACTGAGAAAGCGGTGTCGTCGCCGACGAAGCGCAAAACAGCGTCCGGGG
>BACX01000701.1 GCA_000333335.1 Sphingomonas-like bacterium B12
CCTTGGGGCTCGTGACTGCTTGAACATTGCCGATGCTCTGAACGAGGCTCGGGAGGGTCGTACGACCCCCAGAGCCTTTGTGCATTTCAGCGATTTCCGGGCACGGCAAAGTAACCATTGAAAGGTGAAGGCTTCAATGCCGACGATCAACCAGCTGGTCCGCAAGGGCCGCGATCCGCAGAAGGCCAAGTCGAAGGTTCCTGCGATGGAGCAGAACCCGCAGAAGCGCGGCGTCTGCACTCGCGTCTATACCACGACCCCGAAGAAGCCGAACTCGGCTCTCCGCAAGGTGGCCAAGGTTCGCCTGACCAACCAGCGCGAAGTCATCAGCTACATTCCGGGCGAAGGCCACAACCTGCAGGAGCACTCCGTCGTGCTCATCCGTGGCGGCCGTGTTCGCGATCTTCCCGGCGTTCGCTACCACGTCCTGCGCGGCGTGCTCGATACGCAGGGTGTGAAGGACCGCAAGCAGTCCCGTTCCAAGTACGGCGCCAAGCGTCCGAAGTAAGCCGGTCACCCATTCGAGTGTGACCACCTAGGCTGAAGTGAGAAGGAAACAACAATGTCCCGTCGTCGTCGCCCCGAGAAGCGCGAGATCCTGCCGGACCCGAAGTTCGGCGATATCGTCCTCTCGAAGTTCATGAATTCCGTGATGCTGGACGGCAAGAAGGCCGTCGCCGAAGGCATCATCTACTCCGCGCTGGACGTGATCGAAGCGCGCGCCAAGCGCGATCCGATCGGCGTGTTCCACGATGCGCTGAACAACGTGAAGCCGGGCATCGAGGTCCGTTCGCGCCGCGTCGGCGGTGCGACCTACCAGGTTCCGGTCGAGGTGCGCCCCGAGCGCGCCCAGGCTCTGGCGATCCGCTGGCTGATCACCGCCGCGCGCGGCCGTTCGGAGCACACCATGGATGCGCGCCTGTCGGCCGAGCTGATGGACGCCGCCAACAATCGCGGCAACGCGGTCAAGAAGCGCGAGGACACGCACCGCATGGCGGAAGCGAACCGCGCCTTCTCGCACTACCGCTGGTAAAATCGGAAGGACTCGAAAGAGTCACACTTCCTTCCCATATCGTCGGGGCGAGGCCTTTCGGGGCCTTCCCCGACATCGGAGTTTAAGATCATGGCCCGCAGCCATCCGCTCAATCGTTATCGCAACATCGGCATCATGGCGCACATCGACGCCGGCAAGACGACGACGACCGAGCGCATCCTCTATTACACCGGCAAGTCCTACAAGATCGGCGAGGTCCACGAGGGCACCGCGACGATGGACTGGATGGAGCAGGAGCAGGAGCGCGGGATCACGATCACGTCGGCCGCGACCACCTGCAAGTGGCGCGCCGAAGAGGGCAAGGGTGAGGAGCACCTCATCAACATCATCGACACGCCCGGCCACGTCGATTTCACCATCGAGGTCGAGCGTTCGCTGCGCGTGCTCGACGGCGCGGTCGCGTGCTTCGACGGCGTTGCCGGCGTCGAGCCGCAGTCCGAGACCGTGTGGCGCCAGGGCGACAGTACGGCGTGCCGCGCATGTGCTTCGTCAAAAGGCTCGATCGCACCGGCGCGAACTTCGACTTCTGCGTGAACTCGATCATCGAGCGTCTCGGTGCCAGCCGGCCGTGCTGTATCTCCCGATCGGCATCGAGGGTGGCTTCAAGGGTCTCGTCGATCTGGTCGAGAACCGCGCGATCATCTGGCTCGAGGAGTCGCTGGGCGCGAAGTTCGAATATCAGGCGATCCCCGACGATCTCGCCGACAAGGCCGCCAAGGCGCGTGAAGCGCTGATCGAACTCGCCGTCGAGCAGGACGACGAGGCGATGGAAGCGTATCTCGAGGGCAACGAGCCCGACGTCGCGACGCTGAAGAAGCTGATCCGCAAGGGCACGCTCACCATGGCGTTCGTGCCGGTGGTCTGCGGCTCGGCGTTCAAGAACAAGGGCGTGCAGCCCCTGCTCGATGCCGTCGTCGACTATCTGCCGAGCCCGCTCGATGTGCCTGCGATCAAGGGCATCCTGCCGAACGGCGAAGAAGCCGATCGTCCGTCGGACGATGCGGCGCCGTTCTCGGCGCTGGCGTTCAAGATCATGAACGATCCGTTCGTCGGCACGCTCACCTTCGCGCGCATCTATTCGGGCAAGCTCGAGGCCGCGACCCAGGTTCTGAACTCCGTCAAGGAGAAGAAGGAAAAGGTCGGCCGCATGCTGCTGATGCATGCGAACAGCCGTGAGGACATCCAGGAGGCTTTCGCGGGCGACATCGTCGCTCTCGCCGGCCTGAAGGACACGACGACCGGCGACACGCTCTGCGCGCAGTCGGCGCCGATCATCCTCGAGCGCATGGAATTCCCGGAGCCCGTGATCGAGCTCTCGGTGGAGCCGAAGACCAAGGCCGACCAGGAGAAGATGGGCGTCGCGCTCAACCGTCTCGCCCGCGAGGATCCGTCCTTCCGCGTGACCTCCGATCACGAATCGGGCCAGACGATCATCAAGGGGATGGGCGAACTCCACCTCGAGATCATCGTCGACCGCATGCGTCGCGAGTTCAAGGTCGAGGCCAATGTCGGCGCGCCGCAGGTGGCCTATCGCGAATATCTCGCGAAGAAGGTCGACGTGGACTACACCCACAAGAAGCAGTCGGGCGGCTCGGGCCAGTTCGGCCGCGTGAAGGTGACGGTGATCCCCGGCGAGCGTGGCTCGGGCTACCAGTTCTTCGACGAGGTGAAGGGCGGCAATATTCCCAAGGAATATATCCCGTCGGTCGAGAAGGGCTTCCGTGAGACCGCCGAGACCGGCGCGCTGATCGGCTTCCCGATCGTGGACTTCGAAGTCCACCTGACGGACGGCGCCTATCACGACGTCGACTCGTCGGCGCTGGCGTTCGAAATCTGCGCCCGCGGCGCGATGCGCGAAGTGGCCGAGAAGTCCGGCATCAAGATCCTCGAGCCGATCATGAAGGTCGAGGTCGTGACGCCGGAAGATTATCTCGGCGACGTCATCGGCGACATGAACAGCCGCCGTGGCCAGATCCAGGGCACCGACAGCCGCGGCAACGCGCAGGTGGTCGAGGCGATGGTCCCGCTGGCCAATATGTTCGGCTACGTGAACCAGCTCCGCTCGTTCACCCAGGGCCGCGCGCAGTACTCGATGCAGTTCTCGCACTATGACGAAGTCCCGCAGAATGTTGCGGACGAGGTCAAGGCGAAGCTGGCGTAACCACAAAACATCCGTTATGGGGCGCCGCTTCCGGGCGGCGAATCCCGCAGGACAGATTCGAAAGAAGGTAGGACAAGATGGCGAAAGCTAAGTTTGAGCGGAACAAGCCGCACTGCAACATCGGCACCATTGGCCACGTCGACCATGGCAAGACGTCGCTGACGGCCGCCATCACCAAGGTTCTGGCCGAGACCGGCGGCGCCACGTTCGTCGACTATGCCAACATCGACAAGGCTCCCGAGGAGCGCGAGCGCGGCATCACCATCTCGACCGCGCACGTCGAGTATGAGACCGAAGCGCGCCACTACGCGCACGTCGATTGCCCGGGCCACGCCGACTATGTGAAGAACATGATCACCGGCGCCGCGCAGATGGACGGCGCGATCCTGGTCGTGTCGGCCACCGACGGCCCGATGCCGCAGACCCGCGAGCATATCCTGCTCGCCCGTCAGGTCGGCGTGCCGCAGCTCGTCGTGTTCATGAACAAGGTCGACCTCGTCGACGATCCCGAGATCCTCGAGCTCGTCGAGCTGGAGATCCGCGAGCTGCTCTCGAAGTACGACTTCGATGGCGACAACATCCCCGTGATCGCCGGTTCGGCGGTTGCCGCGCTCGAGGGCAAGACCCCCGAGATCGGCCATGACGCGGTGCTGAAGCTGATGCAGTCGGTCGACAGCTGGATCCCGCAGCCGGAGCGTCCGCTCGACAAGGCGTTCCTGATGCCGATCGAAGACGTGTTCTCGATCTCGGGCCGCGGCACCGTCGTGACCGGCCGCGTCGAGACCGGCATCGTCAAGGTGGGCGAGGAAGTCGAGATCGTCGGCATCAACGACACCCGCAAGACCACCGTCACCGGCGTCGAGATGTTCCGCAAGCTGCTCGATCAGGGCCAGGCCGGCGACAACATCGGCGCGCTGATCCGCGGCGTCGGCCGTGAAGAGGTCGAGCGTGGCCAGGTGCTCTGCAAGCCGGGCTCGATCAAGCCGCACACTGAGTTCAAGGCCGAGGTGTACGTGCTGTCGAAGGACGAGGGTGGCCGTCACACGCCGTTCTTCGCCAACTATCGCCCGCAGTTCTACTTCCGCACCACGGACGTGACCGGCACCGTCGAGCTGCCCGAGGGCACCGAGATGGTCATGCCCGGCGACAACGTCTCGATCGGCGTGAAGCTGATCGCGCCGATCGCCATGGACCAGGGCCTGCGCTTCGCGATCCGCGAAGGTGGCCGTACGGTCGGCGCCGGCGTCGTCGGCACCATCACGAAGTAATCCGCGTTACCGGCCGCCCGGTCCCCCAACAGGGACCGGGCGGCTTCTCTTTGCCCCGCGTAACGCCGAAAACGGCATGGGGTTGGCTCTTTCACACGGCAGGACATCATGGACACGCAGAACATCCGCATTCGCCTCAAAGGCTTCGATCACCGAGTGCTCGACCAGGCCACTGGCGAAATCGCCGACACCGCCCGCCGCACCGGCGCGCTCATCCGCGGTCCGATCCCGCTGCCCACCCACGTCGACAAGTTCACCGTCAACCGTGGTCCCCACATCGACAAGAAGTCGCGCGAGCAGTTCGAGGTGCGCACCTACAAGCGCCTGCTCGACATCGTGCAGCCCACCCCGCAGACGGTCGACGCGCTGATGAAGCTCGATCTCGCGGCCGGTGTCGCGGTCGAGATCAAGCTGGCCTGATCCTGCTTTCCGTCGCCCCGCAAAAAGGGTGACGGAAGTGTTGCGATCCGGGGCAAAGCCCCGTATAGGGCCGGCCTCACACACGTCGAATCGGCGTTTGAGAGATTCGTTTCCCGGCTTGCTCCTTTGAAAATTGGGCTGCCGGTCGAGACGGGAAAGCTAAGGGATACCGAACGGCGTATCCCCCCGGATTTATCCGGGGTGCCGTTGTCCTGGTCCCCGCCTTTCTTGGGTGGCGAGAGCCATTCACGAAAACCGAGCCCGGGGCGGGGGTGTGGCTGGTTGGGCTGGAGGTCTTCCGGAGACGGAAGGCCTTTTTCGTTGGCACGCTCCCGAGGAATGACCCGAAGGAGCCTCTGTTTGAGGAGACTGCGATGCGCACCGGCGTGATCGCGAAGAAGATGGGGATGACCCGGCTGTTTCAGGAGGATGGGCGCCATGTGCCCGTGACCGTCCTGCAGCTTGAGGGTCTCCAGGTTATTGCGCGCCGTACGGCCGACAATGACGGCTACACCGCCGTCCAGCTCGGTGCCGGCGCCGCCAAGGCGAAGAACGTCGCCAAGCCGCAGCGCGGCCATTTCGGCAAGGCCGAAGTGGAGCCGAAGGCGGTGGTGTGCGAGTTCCGCGTCACCGAGGACAACCTGCTCGATGTGGGCGCCGAGATTTCGGCCGACCACTATGTCGCGGGCCAGCTCGTCGACATCCAGGGCCGCACGCAGGGCAAGGGCTTCGCCGGCGCCATGAAGCGTTGGGGCTTCGGCGGTCTGCGCGCCACGCACGGCGTGTCCGTGTCGCACCGTTCGCATGGTTCGACCGGTAACCGCCAGGATCCGGGCAAGGTCTTCAAGAACAAGAAGATGGCCGGTCACATGGGCGACCGCAACCGCACCCAGCAGAACCTCGAGATCGTGCGCACCGACGCCGCTCGCGGCCTGCTCTTCGTGAAGGGCTCTGTGCCCGGCTCGAAGGGTGGCTGGCTGTTCGTGAAGGACGCCGTGAAGGAAGCTCTGCCCGAGGGCGTGCCGTTCCCCGCCGCCCTGATCGATCGCAAGGCCCCGGTGGTCGAGCACGCGCCGGCCGGCATGGTCGATGATGGTGCGATCCACGAAATCCCCGCGCTGCCGGGTGACGACGAGGTCGCCGCCGGCGTCGCTGCCGCTGATCAGCATGCGGCCGAAGAGGCGCAGGCCGAGGCGAACAACGCCGAGATCGGTTCCGAGGCGGATGCCGCCAAGGACGCCGACGAGAGCAAGGAAGGCTGAGCACCATGAAGATCAAGGTTCTCAAGCTCGACGCCAGCTCCGCCGGCGACATCGAGCTCAACGATGCGGTGTTCGGCCTCGAGCCGCGCGCCGACATCCTCCACCGCGTGGTGACGTGGCAGCTGGAAAAGCGCCGCGGTACCGCCCGTCCGACCCGCGAGCGTGCCGACGTGGCGCGTTCGGGCAAGAAGCTGGGCAACCAGAAGGGTGGCGGTACGGCCCGTCACGGTGATCGCCGCGCCCCCGTCTTCATCGGCGGTGGTAAGGCCCACGGTGCCCGCCTGCGTGACTTCAACCCGTCGCTGAACAAGAAGGTTCGCGCGCTGGGCCTGAAGATGGCGCTGTCGGCGAAGGCCAAGGACGGCTCGCTGATCGTCGTCGACGCGCTCGACGTGGCCGAGGGCAAGACCAAGACGCTGGCTGGCCAGCTCGCCGGTCTCGGCTTCGGCAAGAAGGCGCTGGTGATCGACGGCGAGGCGCTCAACGTCTCGTTCGCGCATGCCTCGTCCAACCTGAAGGGTGTCAACCTGCTGCCGGCGATCGGCGCCAACGTGTACGACATCCTGAACCATGACACGCTCGTGCTGACGCGCGCTGCTGTCGAGACGCTGGAGGCGCGCTTCCATGGCTAAGAAGCAGGAGCAGGGCGCGATCGACATCCGTCACTATGACGTGATCGTCGGCCCGCACATCACCGAGAAGTCCACCCTGGTGTCCGAGAACAACGCGGTTGTTTTCAAGGTCGCCGGCAACGCCACCAAGCCCGCCATCAAGGCCGCCGTCGAGGCGCTCTGGGGCAAGAAGGTGGTCAGCGTGAACACGATCGTCGTCAAGGGCAAGACCAAGCGCTGGAAGGGCGCGCCCTATGAGCGTTCGGACTTCAAGAAGGCAATCGTCCGCCTCGCCGAAGGCGAGTCGATCGACGTCACCGAAGGGGTGCGCTGATCATGGCGTTGAAGCATTATAATCCGACCTCGCCGGCGCGGCGCGGCCTGATCCTCGTGGACCGCTCGGCGCTCCATAAGGGCAAGCCGGTCAAGGCGCTCACCGAGGGCCTGCGCAAGTCGGGCGGCCGCAACAACATGGGCCACGCGACTGCGCGCGGCATCGCGGGCGGCCACAAGCAGAAGTATCGCATCGTCGACTTCAAGCGCCGCAAGTGGGACCAGCCCGCGACCGTCGAGCGTCTCGAGTACGATCCGAACCGTTCGGCCTTCATCGCTCTGGTGAAGTATGAGGATGGCGAGCTGGCGTACATCCTGGCGCCGCAGCGTCTGGCGGCCGGCGACACCATCGTCGCGG
>BACX01000700.1 GCA_000333335.1 Sphingomonas-like bacterium B12
GCTGGGCATGATCGCGCCGGAATGGCGACGATGCTGGGCTTCGTCTTCACCGATGCGGCGATCGAGCCTCTGTTCCTCCAGCAGATGCTGAACGCGGCCAACGCGCGCAGCTTCTCCTGCATCACGGTGGACGGCGATACTTCGACGTCGGACACCGTGCTGGCCTTCGCGACGGGCAAGGCGGGCAACGCCCCGCTCGCCTCGTATGACGATCCCGGCGCCGACGCCTTCGCCGCCGCGCTCGCCGACGTCTGCCTCCAGCTCGCGCAGCTGGTGGTGAAGGACGGCGAAGGCGCTTCCAAGTTCATCGAGGTCGCGGTGGAGGGCGCCGAGAGCGACGCCAGCGCGCACCGCATCGCGCTCTCGATCGCCAACTCGCCGCTGGTGAAGACCGCGATCGCGGGTGAGGATGCAAACTGGGGCCGCGTCGTGATGGCGGTCGGCAAGGCGGGCGAACCGGCCGAGCGAGACAAACTGGCGATCCGCTTCGGCGACACGCAGGTCGCGGCGGGCGGCCTCGCGGTCGAGGGCTATGACGAGTCACCGGTCGCCGCGCACCTGAAGGGGCAGGAGGTGCGGATCGGCGTCGATCTGGGGCTGGGCGAAGGCCGCGCGACGGTTTGGACGTGCGACCTCACCCACGGCTATATCTCGATCAACGCGGATTATCGGAGCTGACCATGCCGCTGACCGGAGGCTGCGCGTGCGGCGCGATTCGCTACCGGATCGATGGCCCCGCCTACGACACCGGCTGGTGCCATTGCCGCCTGTGCCAGAAAAGCTCGGGCGCACCCGCCATGGCCTTCACCACCTGCGCGCTCGCGGATTTCGTGGTCGAGCAGGGCGGCATCGCGATCGTCAAGCTAGTCGATTACGGCGAGCGCGGCTTCTGCGCGGCGTGCGGCACCTCGCTCACCATCCATGTCGATTACCAGAAGGACGAGATCGACGTCGCCTGCGCCAGCCTCGACGATCCGGAGGCCGTGACGCCCGAATTCCACATCTTCCACGACCAGAAGATCGGCTGGGTGAAGCTCGCCGACGGACTGCCCACCTATGACGGCTTCGGCGTCGATGCGCGCGGCCTGATGCCCGGAGATCGCCCCGAATGAGTCCCCTCCATGCCGCCGTCGATGGCCTGATGCGCAAGATCGGGCGCGACGTCGTGATGGCGCGCTTCCGCAATCTCGACGCCTCCGACATCGAGGAGAAGGCGAAGGACGATTACGTCACCGTCGCCGACAGGCTCTCCGAGGAGAGGCTGACCGAGGGCCTGATGGCGATCCTGCCGGGCAGCCATGTTATCGGCAGGAGGCCGTCGCCGCCGATCCATCCGTGGTCGATCGCATCACCGAGGGGCTGGCCTGGATCGTCGACCCGATCGACGGCACCGGCAACTACGCCGCCGGCCGCACGCCGTTCGCGATCATGGTCGCGCTCGCGGAGGAAGGCGTGGTGCAGGCGGGCTGGATCCTCGATCCGGTCACGCGGCGGATGTGCCACGCGGCGCTGGGGGAAGGCGCGTTCGTCGACAACAAGCGGATCGTGGCGCGGGAGACCGGCTCGGCGCTCCCCGTAGCCGCACTGGCGACGCGCTACCTGCCACCGGATATCCGCGAGCAGGTGCTCACGCGCGGCGCCGGCCGCATCACGGAAGTCGACGTGCCGCATTGCGCGGGCGAGCAATATCCGCGCGTCGTGCTGGGCGAAAACGATCTCGCGCTTTTCTGGCGGTCGATGCCGTGGGATCATGCCCCCGGCTCGCTGTTCGTCGAGGAAGCCGGCGGCCGTGTCGCGCGGCTGGACGGCACGCCCTATCGCGTCGGTGACGACCGGACCGGGCTGCTCGCCGCCGCTTCTCCCCGGTTGTGGGACGAAACGGCGGCGCTGCTGTTCGGGTGAAGTCTTAGATCGACTCTTCGATGAAGGCCTTGAGCCGGCTCTTGGGAGCGGCGCCAACCTGCGTCGCGGCAGGCGCGCCGCCCTTGAACAGGATCATCGTCGGGATGCCGCGCACGCCGTACTTGCCGGGCGCATCCGGATTCTCGTCGATGTTGAGCTTGGCGATCGTCACCTTCTCGCCCAGCTCGTCCGACAGCTCTTCCAGCGCCGGGCCGATCATCTTGCACGGGCCGCACCATTCGGCCCAGAAATCGACCAGAACCGGGCCGTCGGCAGCGAGGACGTCGCTCTGGAAGCTGGCGTCGGTGATCGTCTTGGTGGCCATGGGGACGTACTCCTGATTTCCTTTGATCGCAGATGTAGGCGGCTCGCTGCCCTTCCTCAACCGACCGCGCCCAAACTTTGCTCCATGCCCCGCAAGCGCGGCTTGTGCGCGGCGAGGATGTCGGCGCCGAGCGGGATCAGTACCGGCCCGGCGGTATAGAGCAAGGCCGCCTCGATCGCGCGGCCGGGAAAGATCGCGGCAAGTGCGGCGGCATAGGCCCCCATCTGGTCGAAATGATGCTCCGGCACCCGATCCAGCGCGGCAGGCGCGCGGCGGCCTGTCTTGAAATCCACGATCGTCACCGTGTCTGCGGTGACGAGCAGGCGGTCGACCGTACCGGCGATCACCTCCCCCTCCACCACCGCCGCGATCGGCGCCTCGGCCAATGCGGCGGGTGAGAAGATTGCGGCGAAGCGGCCGTCTTCGATCACAGCGAGCGCGTCGCGGATCAGCGCATCGCGTACGGCCTTGTCGGAAACGCCGGCGGATTGCTCCAGCCATCGATCCGCCGCGGCGACGCGGGCAACGGGCGCAAGATCGGGCAAACGCTCGAACAGGGCATGGAGCAGCCGCCCCCGCTCCGCCGCCGCACGCATCGCAGCCCCAGGAGGCGGGTTGGCGATGGTATCGACGCCGATCGACGACGGCGCGAGCGGACGCGGCGGGCGCGCTTCCTCCGGCGCTGACGCATGGAGCCAGGCTGGCGACGAGGATTCCGGTCCGGCGGCCGCCTTGGTCCGCTCTCGCCCCTTCGGCGCCTCATGCCCGTGCGACCGCTGCGAACCCCAAAGCGCGTTCTCCGTCTCCTCGGTATCGAGGTTGACCAACGCCGCCTCCAGCGCCGCATACCAGCTGTTCACCGGGACCATCCCGCGCGCGCCCGGCCCCAGCGCACCGCCGATCGCCAGCCACTCCTCGGCGCGCGTCGCCGCCACGTAGAGCAGCCGCCAATGCTCCTCGAGGTCGCGCTTCTCCTGCTCCTCGATCAGGCCGGAAGGAG
>BACX01000699.1 GCA_000333335.1 Sphingomonas-like bacterium B12
CTTGCCGCGGACGTGTCCCACGAGCTGAAGAACCCCCTCGCCTCGTTGCGTTCCGCCGTGGACAGTCTCGGCGTGGTCAAGGATCCGGCGCTGCAGGATCGCCTGCTCGACATCGTGCGCGACGACGTGATGCGGCTCGACCGGCTGATCACCGACGTCGCGGAGATTTCGCGTCTCGACGGCGAACTCTCCCGCGCGCGGTTCGAGGCGGTGGACCTCGGCCTGCTGATCGAATCGATGGTCGAGGCACGCGACGAGCGCGGTCGCAACGGCGATATCCGCGTCGCCTTCGCGCGCCCCTATATCGACACCGCCGTGGTGTTCGGCGATCCGGCGCGCCTCGCCCGCATGATCGAGAACGTCATCGACAACGCCGTCTCCTTTTCGCCGCCCGGCGGACTGGTGGAGGTGAGCGCGATCGGCATCGAGAATATCGTGCTGATCGCGATCGAGGACGAAGGCCCCGGCGTCCCGCCAGACAAGCGCGAGAACATCTTCCGCCGCTTCCACACCGACCGGCCCGACGACGAGGAGCCGGAGCGCCATTCCGGCCTCGGCCTCGCCATCGCCAAGGCGATCGCCGACGGGCATGACGGCACGATCGAGGTGCGCGATCGCTCCGATGGCCGCAGCGGCGCCCATTTCCTCATCACCCTGCCGAGGGCACCCGAAGCATGAGCCAGCTCTCCTCCGATCTTCTCCACGCATCCTGCGTCGCGATCGGGGGGCGGGCGGTACTGCTTTCCGGCCGATCGGGCACCGGCAAGTCCGATCTGGCGCTGCGCCTGATCGATCGCGGTGCGGAGCTGGTGTCGGACGATTATACCGAGGTCCGCCGCCGCGATCGGAAGCTGTATGCGACGGCCCCCGCACGGATCATCGGCAAGATCGAGGTGCGCGGCATCGGCATCGTCGACATGCCGCATCTCGCCGAAGCCGAGATCGCGCTGCTGATCGACCTGGACGGCACGGTCGAGCGGATGCCCGAGGCCGCCACCCGCCGTTTGGCCGGCATCGAGGTTCCGGTGTTCACGCTGGCCCCGCTGGAGGCATCCGCGCCGATCAAGGTCGAGCTGTTGCTCAAGGCGCTGGCCCGATGAACGAAGGCCAGCATCGCCGGCTCGTCCTGGTGACCGGCATGTCCGGCGCCGGCAAATCGACGGCGGTGCGCACGCTGGAGGATCTCGGCTGGGAGGTGGTCGACAACCTGCCGCTGATGCTGCTCGATCGCCTGCTCGACGCCCCCGCGCCTGCCGACGGGGACGAGGAGCGCCCGCTCGCCGTGGTGGTCGATGCCCGCACGCGCGGCTTCGATCCCGCACGCACCGTCGCCCGCATCCAGAAGCGTCGCGAACAGGGCGACGATGTCGGCATCCTGTTCCTCGACTGCACGGGGGCCGAGCTGGTCCGCCGCTTCTCCGAGACGCGCCGTCGCCACCCGCTCGCCCCCGATCGCCCCGCGGAGGACGGCATCGCCCGCGAACGCGAACTGCTGCAGCCGCTGCGCCAGGCGGCGGACCAGCTGATCGACACGACCGACCTCAACGTTCACACGCTCGCGCAGGAGCTGCGCAGCCGCTTCGCCACGCCCGAGGCCGGAGTGACGCTCTCGATCATGTCGTTCGGTTTCGCGCGCGGGGTGCCGCGCAACGCCGATCTGGTGCTCGACATGCGCTTCCTGCGCAATCCGCACTGGGATCCGGAGCTCAAGCCGATGACGGGACTCGATCAGCCCGTGGCCGATTATGTCGCCGCCGATCCGGCTTATGCGGAGGCGCTGGACCGCATCGACGGACTGCTCGCCCTGTTGCTTCCGCGCTACGCTGCCGAAGGAAAGAGCTACGTCACCATCGCTTTCGGCTGCACAGGCGGCAGGCACAGGTCCGTCCATGTTGCCGAAACGATAGGCAGACGGTTGCGCGGGCGCGGTTTTTCGCCCACCATCCTGCATCGCGATCTGGCCCCTAAGTGAGAGAGCCGGACGCAAGGGAGCGAAGGGTGACCGCGGAGAGAGGCCAAACTCGGGTGGATCGATGATCGGTTTGGTGTTGGTGACTCACGGACGCCTCGCGGCGGAATTCGTGACCGCGATGGAACATGTGGTGGGTCCGCAGGAGGCGATCGCGCCGATCTGCATCGGGCCGGAGGACGATATGGAGGGTCGGCGCAACGACATTGCCGAGGCGATCCGCTCCGTGGACCAGGGCGACGGCACGATCGTGCTGACCGACCTGTTCGGCGGCACGCCCTCCAATCTCGCCATCTCGCTGATGAAATCGGACAGCGTGGAGGTGATCGCGGGCATCAACCTGCCGATGCTGATCCGCCTCGCGTCCGCGCGCCGCACGATGAAGATCAAGGCCGCCGTCGCCGCCGCGCGCGATGCGGGGCGCAAATACATCTCCGTCGCATCCGACCTTTTGGGAGAGGCCGCCGCGTGACACAACCCGTCAGCCAGACTGTTCAGATCACCAACAAGCGTGGGCTGCACGCGCGGGCCTCCGCCAAGTTCGTCACGCTCGCCTCGGGCCAGCCGGCCGCCGTGGAGGTGGAGAAGGATGGATCGAAGGTGGCGGGCACTTCGATCATGGGTCTGATGATGCTGGGCGCCGCCAAGGGCGACCACGTCACGATCAGCGCCGAGGGCGAAGGCGCCGAGGCGACGCTGGCGGTGCTGGTCGAGCTGATCGAGAACAAGTTCGGCGAGGAATGAACCTCTAGAACCGCCGCCATACCCCGTTCGCACTGAGCATAGTCGAAGTGCGGGCCTCACGTGCAGCGCTCGCTGCCCGTCCTTCGACTTCGCTCAGGACGAACGGATCGCTATAGCCCTCCATATGCCCCGCGAGATCACCGCCTTTTCCAACCCCCTCGTCAAGCGCGTGCGCAACCTGCGCGAGAAGCGCCATCGCCGCGAGGAGGGCCTGTTCATCGCCGAAGGGCTGCGCATCCTCGCCGAGGCCGAGGAGGCGGGCCGCCTGCCCCTTTATATCTTCTACACCGGCGAGATGCAGAACCACATGCTGGTCCGCCGCCTCGCCGCCGCCTGCGAGGACGCCGGGGGCGAGGCGATCGAGACCAATGTGGACATCCTCCACAAGCTGTCCGGCAAGGACAATCCGCAGACCGTGCTCGGCGTCTATGCGGAGTTCGACACCGCGCTGGAGCGGATCGACCGCACCGCCTCGGGCATCTGGATGGTGGCGCAGTCGCTGCGCGATCCGGGCAATCTCGGCACCATCCTGCGCACCGGCGACGCGGTCGGCGCGGGCGGGCTGATCCTGGTGGACGATTGCGTCGATCCCTTTTCGGTCGAGGCCGTGCGCGCCTCGATGGGCGCGCTGTTCACCCAGACCATCGCCAAGGCGAACTGGGCGGAGTTCATCGTCTGGCTGCGCTCCGGACCCGGCCAGCTCGTCGCGCTCAGCCTGCGCACCGACATCGATTATCGCGCTGCGACCTATGAAGCGCCAACCTTCCTCCTCGTCGGCAACGAGGCACGCGGCCTGCCCGCGGAGTATGAGGATGCCTGCGACCTGCGCGTGAAGCTGCCGATGCGGGGCAAGGCCGACAGCCTCAATGCCGCGATCGCTACTGCGGTCATGGCCTATCAGGTGCTCGGCCAGCGGCTCTGATCGAACGGGCCGATCACTTAAACCACATCAAGCCGCTGGACCCGCCTTCAGCAAAGGATCATCCTCGCATCCGATAACGATGAGAGGGTGCCAGCGATGAGCGATGACCCGGTGCCGCCCGGTGTGCAGGGGCCGGCGATGCAGATCGTCCACGATATCGGTTCGCTGAGACCCGGCACGGCCTATTGGGTGCCGGCGGTCGAGGCGCCGGAGCGCGACTGGGCCGGGCTGCCCGGCGCGCATCGCGGATCGCGCTACCTGATCGACGCGGAAAGGCTGCGCCCCGGCCATGACGGCTTCCCCGTCTTCCTGAGCCGCGCCGACTGCCTGCGCTGGATCATGGCCAACCAGCGCGCCATCGCGGAAGGCGCGCCCGGCGCACACGTCCATGCCGCGCGCCTGGATGCCTGGATGCTGGGCCTGGACGCGATCTAGGCGCCGGCCGGACGGCGCGCCTTACAGCGCGCCGTGGCAGTGCTTGTACTTCTTGCCCGATCCGCAGGGGCACGGCGCGTTGCGGCTGACCTGACCGTCCCAGCTCGACGGATCGTCACCGAGGTTGCTGCCCTCGGGCACGCCCGGCTGCGGGGTCTGCATCGGCGCGATGCGGGTGGTGATGAAGCCAGAATCGAAGCCGTCGCGATCCGACGTGTCGTCGCTGCCGGTGAACGGATCGAGGTGAGTGGTCAGGAACTCCGGCAGCTCGGGCAGTTCCGGCGGAGCCTGGAACTGCACCTGCGCCAGGATGCGCGTCACGTCCTCGCGGATCGTTTCGAGCATCCGCTCGAACATCGCGAAGGCTTCCTGCTTGTACTCATTGATCGGCGTCTTCTGCGCGTACGCCCGCAGGTGGATCACCTGGCGCAGCGAGTCGAGCCGCGAAAGGTGGTCCTTCCAATGCTCGTCGAGGCTCTGGAGCAGCACGCTCTTCTCGATGCCGCGCCAGCTTTCCTCGGTGATCTCGCCGATCTTGGACTGGATCTGCGCGTCGGCCTGCTCCTTGATGCGCTCGGCCAGCACCTCCGGCTCGATGCCCTCCTCCTCGACCCACGCGGGAACCGGCAGCTCGACACCGAAAATCTCCAGGACGCGGGCCTGCAGCCCCTCGCCGTCCCACTGCTCCGGATAGGAGCCGATCGGGCAGGCATCGCCGACCAGCGTCGACACGGTCTCGCCGCGCATTTCGTCGGTCACGTCGTCGACGGTCGCCGCATCCATGATGTCCGCGCGCTGTTCGTAGATGATCTTGCGCTGGTCGTTCATCACGTCGTCATATTCGACGACCTGCTTGCGGATGTCGTAGTTGCGGGCCTCGACCTTCTTCTGCGCGGTCTCGATCGCCTTGGTGATCCACGGCGAAATGATCGCCTCGCCGTCCTCCAGATTCTTGTTCATCATCTTGGCGAACAGGGTCTGGGGGCCGAAGATGCGCAGCAGATCGTCGTCGAGGCTCAGGTAGAAGCGGCTGAGGCCGGGATCGCCCTGACGGCCCGAACGGCCACGCAGCTGGTTGTCGATGCGACGGCTCTCGTGCCGCTCGGTGCCGAGCACGAACAGGCCGCCGGCCGCGAGCACGGCCGCCTTCTCGCTGACGATCTCGGCGCGGATCGTCTCGGCCTTCGCCTCATATTCCGGCGTCCCCTCGACGAGATCCGGGAACTCGTCGGTCATGCGGAACTCAAGATTGCCACCGAGCTGGATGTCGGTGCCGCGGCCGGCCATGTTGGTGGCGATGGTGACGGCGCCGATGCGGCCCGCCTGCGCCACGAGATGCGCCTCGCTCTCGTGATGGCGGGCGTTCAGCACATTGTGCTTCACGCCTTCCTTCTTGAGGAACTCGGACAGCAGCTCGGACTTCTCGATCGAGACGGTGCCGACCAGGATCGGCTGGCCGCCGGTTTCCTGCTTCTGGCGGATCGCCTGCGCGATCGCGCCGAACTTGTCGGTGATGTTCTTGTAGAACTCGTCGTCGTCGTCGCGGCGCTGCACCGGCACGTTGGTTGGGATCGAGACCACGTTCATCTTGTAGATCTCGAAGAATTCCGGCGCCTCGGTCGCCGCCGTGCCGGTCATGCCGCCCAGCTTCGGGTACATGCGGAAGTAGTTCTGGAAGGTGATCGAGGCGAGCGTCTGGTTTTCCGGCTCGATCTTGACGCCTTCCTTGGCCTCGACCGCCTGGTGCAGACCGTCGGACCAGCGACGCCCGTCCATCATGCGGCCGGTGAACTCGTCGATGATGACGACCTTGTCGTCCTTCACGATGTAATCGATGTCGCGCTTGAACACGGCGTTGGCGCGCAGCGCCTGGTTCAGGTGGTGGACCACCTGCGTGTTCTCGTAATCGTAGAGATTGTCGCCTTCCAGCAGCCCGGCCGCCTCGAGCATCCGCTCGATCTTCTCGGTGCCGTCCTCGGTCAGCACGACCGAGCGCTGCTTCTCGTCGATCTCGTAATCCTCGTCCGACAGCTGCTTCACGACGGCATCGACGCTCATGTAGAGCTCGGACTTGTCGTCGGTCGGGCCGGAGATGATCAGCGGGGTGCGCGCCTCGTCGATCAGGATCGAATCCACCTCGTCGACGATCGCGAAGTTGAACGGCCGCTGGACCATCATCGAGCGGTCGTACTTCATGTTGTCGCGCAGGTAGTCGAAGCCGAACTCGTTGTTCGTGCCGTAGGTGATGTCGGCTTGATACGCGTCGCGCCGCTCATGATCCTGCAGTTCGGCACGATCACGCCGGTGGTGAGGCCCATGAAGCGGTAGACTTGGCCCATCCACTCCGCGTCGCGGCGCGCCAGATAGTCGTTGACGGTGACGACGTGGACGCCCTTGCCGCTGAGCGCGTTCAGGTAGGTGGCGAGCGTCGCCACCAGCGTCTTGCCCTCGCCGGTGCGCATCTCGGCGATCTCGCCGCGATGGAGCACCATGCCGCCGATCATCTGCACGTCGTAATGGCGTTGGCCGAGCACGCGCTTCGCCGCCTCGCGCACCGTGGCGAAGGCCTCGGGCAGCAGGTCGTCGAGCGTCTCGCCCTGATCCAGCCGCTGGCGGAACAGCACCGTCTGATTGACGAGCGTCGCGTCGTCCATCGCGGAAATCTGCGGCTCATAGGACGCGATCTTCGCGACCGTGCCGCGCAGCGACTTGACGTAGCGGTCGTTGGACGAACCGAAAATGGCCTTGGCGATACCGCCGAGCATGGGCGTTCCTAAACGAATGGGACGGCGGGGATCAGGCACGGCAAGCCGCCCCGCGACCCCCGCGCGAGCAGGCGGCTGATCTAGGGACGGGGCAAGGGGGTGTCAATTCGCGGAGGTGTTGCCGGCGGTGAAACGGACCCTCACGACCTGCAGGGATCGTGTGGAGGCGCCGCTGGCGTCATGCGCGGGCTGCGGATGCCAGCTCGCCTGCACCTGGCGACATGCACTCTCCCCGAGAACCGCAATCGCATCTCCCCAATTCGGTGTGCATTTTTGGACGATGCCGCTCGCGTCCACGATAATCTCCGCGTTGACGACGGCGGGCGACTTGACCCTGGCCGGCAGCGCATTGACGGCCATATCGAGATCGACGTTTGACGGCGGCACGATATTGCCCGCCGACGGGATCGCCCACGCGGTTGCGCTTCGAAAGACTCCCATGATCGGTTGTCCATCCGCGTCCTTGATCGGACGAAAACGGGCGCGTTTCAGGACGAGCGCGCAGGTCGTCCGATCCAGTAATGCAGAGCCGCTCGAACTCGTCACATCACAACGGCTGACCTTGCCATCGAGCGCTATCTCGCCGCGAAAGCCGACAAATCCCTGCTGTTTCTGACGCAAGGCAGCCATTGGATAATCGTCCGGCGTGATCCAGTCGCCCGTCGTCGCGGCCTTGATCGATGTCGAAAAGCCGGGTGCTGTCGATAAAGCGATAAACAACAAGAACAATCGGCATCCCCCTTGACGCGTTGCGCGAGAACCTGGCCGAGCCAACGCGCGCCACAAAGGGGGCAAGATACAGCGAAACGGCCGCGCCCCAAGGGAGCGCGGCCGTCCCGTTCCGGCGAGCCGGTGTTACCAGGTGCGGCCGTTATGTTTGGCGCGATAGATATGGCGGCTGGCGCGGTCCTCGCGGTGTTGGAGCACGGCGCGGTCGTAGCCGTTGAGGTGGCCGCCGTTGCGATAACGCATGCGCGCCTCCTGACGGTGGATCGAATGCTGCTGGTGCTCGACGTGGCGCGCCTCGCGCGGGGTCATGCTGCCGTTGCGCAGACCGTGATCGATGCGGCGCTGCTGATCGTAATGGCGCTGGTCGACACCCTGCGCCTGCGCGGCGCCGGCGAACAGCCCCATGCCCAGCAGGGCGGCGGCGATGCGGTGCGAAGTCTTCATGACGGTTCCTCCTCTTACGCGAACTGGCGTGGGTTGATGATGTAACGGCTCCGATCTGAACGCGTTGCGAACGCACCTTGCAGCATCGGTTCAGGCGAGCGCTCCGGTCGGCCGCCTGTGCGACGGCGGTTGATCCGGCCGCCGGGGATCGATAGCGGCTCAGCGACACATCAAGGCCTGAGGAATCGCCCATGTCCGACGCCGTCTCCCCCCTCGCCTCGCCCTTCCCGGCCATGCCGCCGGTCGCCGGCGCCCGCCTCGCGACGGTGCGCGCGGGCTACAAGGCGTGGGAGCGCCACGACCTGACGCTGGCGCTGCTCGACGAGGGCACGGCGGTGGCAGGCGTCACCACCCAATCGAAATGCCCCTCGCCCGAGGTGGAATGGTGCCGCGCCGCGCTGCCGCTCGGCCGCGCGCGGGCGCTGGTGGTCAATGCGGGCAACTCCAACGCCTTCACCGGTCATCGCGGCCGCGCGGCGGTGGAGGCGATTGCGGCGCGGGTGGCGGCGCATGTCGGCTGCCAGCCCTCCGACGTGTTCGTCGCCTCGACCGGGGTGATCGGCGTGCCGCTCCCCATTCCCACCGCCGAGGCCGGTATCGACGCCGCCCTGGTCGCCC
>BACX01000698.1 GCA_000333335.1 Sphingomonas-like bacterium B12
AGCTCGGTCCCGGGGATCCTCTAGAGTCGGCAGAGGGCACCAGCAAGTCGGACATGATCTGACCACCTCGGAACAGTGGACGTCCGATCTCCTGGGTTTGCGAGCAGGGCTCGTCATCAGTAAAATTCGCGCGATGGAGCGTGTTCGCGCGACCGTATAGTGCGCTTGGTCACGTGCATGAACAGGTCGGGATCAGCCTGCTCGCTCGGCCGCTTCGAACGGTCGCCCTTGGGATCGGTCATCCCGGCGCCGACGATGATGTTGTTGGCCTGCGCCTGCTTCATGAAGTCGAGGTAGCGCTGGTGGTAGGGGGTGCCGTGCTTCCGGTCGATATCGTAGGTGATCGAGTGGAGCACGCTGATCGTGTCCAGCCCAGCGCAGCGCTGGAAGCAGGTGCCGGTGCGCTGGCCCATGCGACGCTGCATCCGGTTCTTCATCACCAGATCCTGCGGGCTGCCGACGATATGGAGGAAGCGGTTGACCGGCGCGTCGATCAGTTCGGAGTGCGCGGTGGCCAGTTCCGGATCCTCTACCGCGAGATCGTAGGTGTCGGCGAG
>BACX01000697.1 GCA_000333335.1 Sphingomonas-like bacterium B12
CGGGCGCTCCCGCGCGAAGGTGTCGGCCGGGCAGGCCGGGAAGCTGCGCAGCAGCGCCGGGTCCTGCCGCAGCG
>BACX01000696.1 GCA_000333335.1 Sphingomonas-like bacterium B12
ATTCGAGCTCGGTCCCGGGGATCCTCTAGAGTCCATCGTTTCGGTCCCCGTGACGGACCAGGATGCCGCAAAGGCTTTCTACACCGATATCATGGCCTTCGAGTTGAAGGCCGACGAGCCGATGGGGCCGGAGATGCGCTGGATCCAGCTTCAGCCGGGTACCGGCGGCGCATGCATCGCGCTCACCACCTGGTTCGAGGGGCTGAAGCCCGGCGGCCAGCAGGGCCTGCTCCTCCACGTGGCGGACATCGACGCCGAACATGCCCGGCTGGCGGGCAAGGGCGTCGAGGTGTCGCCGGTCGAGGAACAGCATTGGGGCCGCTTCACGATGTTGAAGGATCCGGATGGCAATGGCTGGGTCGTCGCGCAACTCACCCGGCCCGAGGATATCGCCAGCCGCTAGCCCGGCAGCCCGATCAGCGAGATCTGCCGCCCGTATCCCGGCTCGCCGCGATGCGTCGCGCGGCGATAGCTGAAGAAGCGGTCGTCAGCCGGGTAGGTGTCGAGGCTGAGTGCCTCGATGCGCCGCACCCCCGCCGCCGCGAGGCGCGAGACCACATAGGCCTCGATGTCGAACTGGTGGTGGCCGGGGCGCCCGGCGAGGAAAAGCGCTCGTTCTCGGGATCCTCCGCCACGAAGCGGGCGAGGAAGCCGTCGTCCACCTCGTAGCTGGCGCGTCCGATGCAGGGGCCGACGGCGGCCGCTATGCGGCCGCGATCGGCGCCGAGCCGCTCCATCGCCTCGATCGTTGCCAACGAGACGCCGCCGATCGATCCCTTCCACCCTGAATGTGCGGCGCCGACCACGCCCGCCTGTGCATCGGCGAACAGGATCGGCACGCAGTCTGCGGCCAGCACGCCGAGCAGCAGGTCGGGCCGGTCGGTGACCAGTGCGTCGGCATGGGGGCGAGCGTCGTCGGGAAAGGCTTCCGCCACCACCGCGATCGCGCTGTGGATCTGGTGGACGGTCGCGAGCTTCGCGCCGGGCTTCACCGCGGCTACTGCACGGCGCCGGTTCTCGTGGACGGCGTCTCGATCGTCGTTCGATCCGAGGCCGACATTGAGGCCCGCATGGATGCCGGTCGATACTCCACCGCGCCGCCCGAGAAAGCCGTGCGGTAGGCCCGCCAGCGCTTCGGCGCGGATGACTTCGACCGGATCGGGCGCGACGTTCACAACGCCACGCTATAGATGCGGTCGTCGTCGGCCTGCTCGCCGACCATGAAGACGTTGGCGCCGATCTCGACCAGCCCATAACGCGCATAGAAGCGCCGGGCGCGATGGTTGTCCGAATAGACGCTGAGCGCCATGTGCGCGGCGCCCCTTTCGCGGGCGCAGGCGATAGCCCATTCCATCAGCGCCTGAGCGACGCCGGTGCCGTGCCAGGGCTTGAGCAGGTAGAGCTGTTTCAACTCGGCGGCGCCTTCGGGCACAGGCGGGGAGGGGAGGGTGCACGCTCCCACCTTGCAGAAGCCGGCAATGGCGCCGTCCTCGGTGGCGACACGGATGCGGTAGGCGGGATCGCCCACTTGCGCGGGCAGGCCGTCGGGGCCGAAGGCATCGCGCAGGAAGCCGTCGAGATCTTCCTGGCGATAGAGGTGGCCGAACGTCTCGACGAAGCTGTCCGCCGCCATCTTCGCCAGAGCAGGGGCGTCTTCGGGCCGGGCGTCGCGATACTCGATCGTCATCCAAATCCTCCCGGCACCGGCCAGCCCGGCGCTGTGATCGCCAGTGCCTTGAACAAGGTGCCCATTGCGTCGGGCGCGCAGAGGCGGCGCCAGGCGGTTTCGATCTCTCCCTGCCGCGATGGTGCCGCGCGGGCAAGGCTCGTCGCACGGGCCTGGATGCCCAATGCTTCGAGCAGCGCGCCCTGCGTCGTCACCTTGTGGGCTATTGCGGCCTCGGCCCGTGCCGCTTCGGCCAGTGCGGCGAAGTCGACATGGGCAGTGAGATCCTGTTCGCCGGGCGTCTCGTATGGGTTGGCAAAGCGATGATGGTGGAGCGCCTGCAGCG
>BACX01000695.1 GCA_000333335.1 Sphingomonas-like bacterium B12
CCGAGGCGGTGTTGGAGGGGCGGGCGTGACCGAGATCGCCATCTACGACATGGACCGGACGATCACGCGTACGGGCACCTATACACCCTTCCTGATCCATGCCGCGCTGCATCGCGCACCGTGGCGACTTCTGCTCCTGCCGATCGCGCTGATGGCGATGCTGGGCTACGCGCTCAAGCTGTTCACGCGGGCGCGGCTGAAGGAGATCAACCAGTCTCTGCTGCTCGGACGGCATATTTCGCGCGCCGAACTGGCCCCGCTCACCGCCGGCTTCGCCGAGCGGGTGTGGCAGCTCAACACGTTGCCCGGCGCGCTCCGCCAGATCGAGGAGGATCGTGCCGCCGGTCGCCGCCTCGTGCTCGCGACGGCCTCCTACCGCCTGTATGTCGAGGCGATCGCGGCCAAGCTGCGCTTCGACGACGTGATCGCCACCAACTCGATCATCGGCATCGACGCGCGCGTGACGGCGAAGATCGACGGCGAGAATTGCTACGGCCCCGCCAAGCTCCGCATGATCGAGGCATGGTTCGCCGCGGAAGGGATCGATCGATCGCAGGTGCGGGTCCGCTTCTATTCGGATCACGCGTCGGATGCGCCGGTGATGGAATGGGCGGACGAGCCGTTCGCCGCGAACCCCAGCGCGAAGATGCGTGTGCTGGCGGACAAGCGCGGCTGGCCGGTGGTGGACTGGGGCCTTTGATCAGGCGCAGTCGCGGATGATCCGGCTGGCGTAGAAGAGCTGCCGCCCATCCTCGGCATCGGCCATGGCGGCAAGCTTGCCGGAAAGATCCAGAAGCCAGCGCGCGTCATCGTCATTGGCCGCGCGCTGGGCGCGGACGTGGCATTGCACCGCCTGGTAGCGAAGTTCGATCTGATCCATGAGTATGCTCCCGTCCGCTGCAATGCGACAAGAACTCAATTCATCGATCCGGGTCGTAGTTAACCGATGATCAGAGGTCGAAGTGCGATCAACCGAGGAAAATATGGTTAAGGCACTTCAGCGCATTTACTGCGTTCGATCGTCCGTCATGGAAAACGATACTCTGCATCTTGCGCTCGAAACGGCGCGGCGCAGCGGGATGACGCCGCGCGAGGCGCTGATCCATTGGGATCTGGCCGGCGGTATCGCGGGTGGCGAGCAATCGGTCGTCTGGGCGATCCTGGCGATCGACCTCGCGATGGAGGGGCGGCCCGTCCGTCCGGGCCGCCCCGCCGGTCACACCGCAGCCAGCGCCTGATCGAAGTCGGCGATCAGATCGTCGGCATTCTCGACGCCCACCGATATGCGCACGAGATTGTCGGTGATGCCGAGCTCCAGCTTGCGCTGGTCCGGCACCGACAGATGCGTCATCGCCGCCGGGCAGGAGGCCAGCGTCTCGGTGCCGCCGAGGCTGACCGCGAGTTTGGCGATCTTCAGCGCATCGAGGAACGCGAAGCTCTCGCGCTCGCCGCCTTTCAGGTAGAGCGAGAAGGTGGAGCCGGCGCCCGAGCAATGGCGGTTGTAGATGTCGGCCTGGCGGGTGCCTTCCTTGAGGAAGCCGAGATAGCCGACGCTTTCCACCTTGGGATGATCGCGGAAGAAGGCGCAGACCTTCGCCGCATTCTCGCCGGCGCGGCTCATGCGCAGTTCCAGCGTCTCGAGGCTGCGGAGCAGCATCCAGGCGGTGTTGGGGTCGCTGATCGTGCCGATCGTGTTGCGCATCATCCGGATCGGATCGATCCACGCCTTCCGGCCCGAAACGCCGCCGGCCACGAGATCCGAATGGCCACCCGCATATTTGGTGAGGCTGTAGACCACCAGATCCGCTCCATGGCGCAGGGGCCGCTGCCAGAGCGGGCCGAGGAAGGTGTTGTCGATCGCGATCGGCGGCTTGCCGCCCTCCGCATCGCCGAGCATCCGGTCGCGCACCCGCGCCACCGCTTCGACGTCGACCAGCGCGTTGGTCGGGTTGCGGGGCTTTCCAGATAGATGAGCGAGACGTTGCCCTGCGCCTTGGCACGCTCGACGACGGCTTCGATCTCCGCTTCGGTGGCGCCGGCGGGGAAATCGAGGAAGGTCACGCCGAAGCGGCCGAGAATGCGCCCGATCAGCGTCTCGGTCGCGGCATAGAGCGGGGCGGAGTGGACGATCACGTCGCCCGGCTTCACAAGTGCCAGCATCAAGGTCGCGATCGCGGACATGCCCGAGGAGAAGACCAGCGCATCCTCCGCCTCGTCCCAGATGCCGAGGCGATCTTCGAGGATCTCCTGATTCGGCCCGTTGAAGCGCGAATAGACGAGGCCGTCCGCGCCGCCCGGGCGCTTGCCGGTGACGCCCTCGAAGTGACGCTTTCCGGCGGCCGCATTCTCGAACACGAAGGTGGAGGTGAGGAAGATCGGCGGCTTCAGCGATCCTTCCGACAGCATCGGATCGAAGGCGTGGCCCATCATCAAGGTGGAAGGCGACAGGCGACGACCGCCGACTTCCAGCACATCCGCTTTCGGACGGCGGCGGGGCGTGGCGCCGGTCAGTTCGGCCTCGGTCGCGGGGGTCTTGTGGTCGGTCATACATCTCTCTCGGATTCGTCACGGCGTGACGTTATGTATC
>BACX01000694.1 GCA_000333335.1 Sphingomonas-like bacterium B12
CGCGATCCCTTCCTCAAGCCCTGCTACCTGTTCGCGATGGTGGCGGGCGACCTCAAGGCCAATCGCGACAGTTTCACGACGATGTCGGGCCGCGAGGTGCAGCTCGGCATCTGGGTGCGCGACGCCGATCTGCCCCGCACCGAACATGCCATGGCCGCGCTCAAATCCTCGATGGCGTGGGACGAGAAGGTCTATGGCCGCGAGTACGATCTCGGCATCTTCAACATCGTGGCGGTGGCCGATTTCAACTTCGGCGCGATGGAGAACAAAGGCCTCAACATCTTCAACTCGCGCTACATCCTCGCCGACCCCGAGACGGCGACGGACGCCGATTACGACGCGATCGCGGGCGTGGTGGCGCACGAATATTTCCACAACTGGTCGGGTAACCGCGTCACCTGCCGGGACTGGTTCCAGCTCTCACTGAAAGAAGGCTTCACCGTATTCCGCGATCAGGAATTCTCGGCCGACCAGGGATCGCGCGCGGTCAAGCGGATCGAGGACGTGCGCGTGCTGCGCGCGGCGCAATTCCCCGAGGACGGTGGGCCGCTCGCCCACCCGATCCGCCCGGATTCCTATCTGGAGATCAGCAACTTCTACACGGCGACCATCTACAACAAGGGTGCCGAGGTGATCCGCATGATGCACACCATGCTGGGTGTGGATGGCTTCCGGCGCGGCACCGATCTCTATTTCGAGCGGCACGACGGCACGGCCGCGACCTGCGAGGATTTCGTCCGCGCGATGGAGGACGCCAACGGGGCGGACCTCGTCGATTTCCGCCGCTGGTACTCGCAGGCCGGGACGCCCCGCCTGCGGGCCGCGCTGAGCCACGAGCCGGGCACCGCGAAGGCGCGGCTGACGCTGGAGCAGGTGGTGCCGCATACGCCGGGGCAGGACGACAAGCAGCCCATGCCGTTGCCGCTCCGCCTGGCCTTGTTCGGCGCCAAGTCCGGCAAGGCGATCGTGCCCGAACGTGTGCACGTCCTTCACGATGCCGAGGGCGAGATCCTGTTTGAGGGTGTGGACGAGCAGCCGGTGCTGTCTATCAACCGCGGCTTCTCGGCGCCGGTGATCGTCGAGACCAACCGGACGGCGGCCGACCTCGCCTTCCTGTCGGGCCATGACGACGATCCCTTCGCCCGCTTCGAGGCGATGCAGCAACTGATGGTCGATACCCTGGTGGCCGCGATCGAGGGCCGCGAGCCGCACGAGGAGGCGGTGATCTCCGCGGTGCGCGAGACTCTGACCGACCCGGCGCTCGACGCCGCGTTCGTCGGCGAGGCGGTGCTGCTGCCCAACGAGGCCTTCCTCGGCGACCAGTTGGCGGTGGTCGATCCGACCGCGATCCGCCGGGCGCGCGAGCATCTGCGTCAGCGCCTCGGCCGAGAGCTGGAGGCGGAGTGGCGCGCGGCCTATGCGGCGAGCGCCGGCAATCGCTTCGAATATACCCCGTCCGCCAAGGGTCTACGGCGGCTGCGCACCGTAGCGCTCGGCTATCTCGATGCCAGCGGCGTGGCGGATGCGGCCAAACTGGCACTCGCCCAATATGAGGACGCCGACAACATGACCGACCGGCAGGGCGCGCTCACCACGCTCGCCAACGGCACCTCGGCCGAGCGGGAGACGGCGCTCGCGGCCTTCTACGATCGCTACAAGGGCGACGCGCTGGTGCTCGACAAATGGTTCACCACGCAGGCGATCTCGATGCGCGAGGATACGGCCGAGGCGGTCGAGCGGCTGGCGCGGCATCCCGATTTCACGATGGCGAATCCCAACCGGATGCGCTCGCTGGTCGGCGCCTTCGCGGCCAACCAGTTCGCCTTCCACTCGCCCGATGGTCGCGGCTATCGCTTCGTGGCGGACATGATCCTGAAGGCCGACAAGCTCAACCCGCAGTCGGCGGCGCGGCTGGTGCCGCCGCTCGGCCGCTGGCGGCGATTCGAGCCTGCGCGTGCCGCTCTCATGAAGGCCGAACTGGAGCGCATTGTCGCAACGCCGGGCCTCAGCAAGGACGTGTTCGAGCAGGCGAGCAAGAGCCTCGCGTGACTCCTCAATCCTCCCCCCTGGCGGGGGAGGATCAGGAGGTTACCGACCCACCCAGTCCGCGACCTGCGTGGCCACGTCGTTCGCCGCCGCGTTGATCGCGGCGCCGGCGCTGGCCTCGTCGACCTTGCCACTGACCGGCGCCTTCGCAGTAAAGCGCCGCGTTTCCACCTGATCGCCCGAGCGCACCAGCGTCGCGTCATAGACCACGGACGCCTGATGCCCGCCGGCATCGATCCCGAACTCGCTGATCCGGCCACCAAGGCGGGGACCGGTGGTCAGTGCCGCCTCGCGCGGGGTCAATGTCGGGCGGCCGGTGCGCACCGTGATCGTCTCGGCGAGCAGGTCGCGGAAGAGGTGCGCGGGGGAATCGATCCATTGCGCATCCTTCACATAGGCCACTTCCGTCGAGCCGATGCGGACGGGCACGCGATTGTTGGACAGCTCCACCGGCGCGGACGGGAAGCTCACCGACACCGCGACGCCCTTGCCCAGCACCACACCACCGTTGGCGGGGGCGGCGGCGGAAGGCGTGAGGCGCAGCAGCTGCGGCGGCACCTTGGCGCCGAAGCTGACGCACCCGGCCAGCATCGCCGAAAGCCCGATCAGGGGAAGGGCGCGCTTCATCGTCATCGTCTTCCCCATCTCAATGCCCCTTATAGTCCGGCAGCTTGCGGCCGAGCACGCCGCCGCCGCCCGAATTGAGCCGGTTCGCCGTCTGGGTCAGCGCCTCGGCCATGTCGGACAGGTCGCGGACCAGCTGGTCGATCTGCGGCGCGGTCTGCTTGCTCAGCGTCTGCACGCCGGGCTTGGCGTCGTTGATCATCTCGTTGAGATTGTCGGCGGCCTGCTTGGCCGACGCGATCGTCTTGTTGAGGTTGGCCATCATCGGCCGGCCCTGCTCGTCGAGCAGGTTGTTGGTGGTGCCGGCGAGCTGGCCGATCTGCTGCGCGGCGTCGCCTGCCTGCTTCACCGCGAGCTGAGCGTTGGCCAGCGTCTGTTTCAGCTGCGGGCTGGCATCGGCGAGGTCGGTCGAGACCTTGTCGATGTTCGCCAGGATGTGTCGGATCGAATTCTGGTTGCGATCGTCGAGCAGCTGGCCGAGCCGGTCGGTCAGCACCTGCAGCTTCTTCATCAGCTCCGGCGCGGAATTGAGCAGGCCGGCGAGCGCACCCGGCCGCGTCGGGATCACCGGCACGCCGAACGGCCCGATATCGGTGATCGGCGGTTCGCCCTTCTGCGCGCCGCCGAGATTGACCTGGGAGACGCCGGTGAAGCCAACGCCGGCCACCGTCGCG
This sequence comes from Sphingomonas-like bacterium B12, assembly GCA_000333335.1. GTDB lineage: Bacteria > Pseudomonadota > Alphaproteobacteria > Sphingomonadales > Sphingomonadaceae > Solisphingomonas. The sequence goes on from BACX01000694.1 coordinate 3,345, forward strand.
GTGGTGCCCCTGAGGATCGGTGTGTTCTCGTCTACCGAGATGCGCACGCGGACCAGGCTCGGCTGATCGGGCATCAGCTTGATGTCGTCGATCTTGCCCACGGGCACGCCCGAGAAGGCGACCGCCGACCCCTTGGCCAGACCGTCCACCGAGTTCGGGAAGAAGATGTCATATTCGCGCTGGTGACCGTTGCCGACCTGCATCATCCAGATGATGAAGGCGACCGCGATGGCGACGATGGCGAGCACCACCCCGCCGACGAGCACATGGTTAGAGCGCGTTTCCATCAAGCCCCCTCATCACTGCCGGTGAGCTTGGTCGCCTCCTGGGGGGAGAGCGCTCTTTTGCTCTCCTCCTCGGCGCGCTCGGCAGAATCCTCGGCCGCGCGGCCGCGCGGTCCGTTGAAATATTCCTGAATCCACGGGTGGTCCAACGCCACCAGTTCCTCGATCGTTCCTACCGCGACGACCTTCTTGTCGGCCAGCACCGCGACGCGGTCGCAGATCGCGTAGAGCGTGTCGAGATCGTGGGTGATGATGAAGACGGTGAGGCCCAGCAGATCGCGCAGCGTCTTGATCAGATTGTCGAACGCGGCCGCCCCGATCGGATCGAGGCCGGCGGTCGGCTCGTCGAGGAAGATCAGCTCGGGATCGAGCGCCAGCGCGCGGGCAAGGCCGGCGCGCTTGCGCATGCCGCCCGAAAGCTCGGACGGATATTTGCTGGAGCTTTCCGGCGGCAGGCCCGACGCGACGATCTTGTAGGTGGCGATTTCGTCGAGCAACTGGTCGTCGATCTTGGGATAATATTCGCGGATCGGCACCTGCACGTTCTCGGCGACCGAGAGCGTGGAGAAGAGCGCGCCGTTCTGGAACAGCACGCCCCAACGCTTGCGCACATCCGCCGATTCCTCGCCGCCGACGGTGTTCTCGCCGAATACCTCGATCGCGCCGGCGGCGGGCTGCTGCAGCCCGATGATCGATCGCATCAGCACCGACTTGCCGGTGCCCGATCCGCCGACCACGCCGAGTATCTCGCCGCGCTTCACGTCGAGATCGAGATCCTGGTGGACGACCTGTTCGCCGAACCGGTTTTCGAGGCCGCGCACGCGGATCACGACGCCGTCCTCCGGCGCCTCGGCATGGCGGACATGATGCTGCGCGCGCGTCGCCATCAGATCCACCCGATCGAGGCGAAGAACACGGCGAAGAAGGCATCGAGCACGATCACGAGGAAGATCGACTGCACCACCGCGCTGGTGGTGCGCAGGCCCACCGCCTCGGCATTGCCCTCCACCTGCATGCCCTGGAAGCAGCCCGCCATGGCGATGATCAGGCCGAAGACGGGCGCCTTGATCAGCCCCTGATAGACGTCGGTCATCGGCACCACCTCGCGGATGCGCGCGACGAAGGTGACGGGCGGCAGGTTGAGCGACAGCCAGCTGAACAGGCCGCCGCCGATCATCGCCATCATCGCGGCGTAGAAAGCGAGGCAGGGCATCATCAGCACCGCCGCGATCACGCGCGGCAGCACCAGCGCCTCCATGGGCGCGAGGCCGATGGTACGCATCGCATCCACCTCCTCGGCGAGCTTCATCGATCCGATCTGCGCGGCGAAGGCGGAGCCCGATCGGCCCGCGACCATGATCGCGGTCATCAGCACGCCCAGTTCGCGCCAGGTCAGCCGGCCGACGAGGTTGATCGTGTAGACCTCGGCGCCGAACTGGCGGAGCTGGATCGCGCCCTGCTGGGCGATGACGATGCCGATCAGAAAGCTCATCAGGCCGATGATGGCCAGCGCATCGACGCCCACCACTTCGAACTGCTTGATCGTGCTGTTGCCGCGGAAGCGCTTGGGATTGAGGATGACGTTCCAGATCGCGATCACCGTCGCGCCGAAGAAATCGACGAGGCCGATCAGCGTATGCCCGGCTATCGAGGTCGCGTCGCCGACATGCTCCAGCACGCGGCGGAAGGAGGGGCCGTCGTCGGGCTTGATCTGAAACGGCTTGTCGACCGTGCCGACCTTCTCGATCAGTTCCTCGGCCTTGTCGCTGGCGCCCTCGATCTTCACGTCGTGGTCGCGCTTCAGCCGGTGGACGATCCACGCGCCCACCGTGTCCATCCGGTCGACACCCGAGAGATCGACCGTATCGGGCGAGGTATCGAGCTGTTCCAGCCGCGTCGGCACGTCGCCCAGTTGCGCCAGCGTCCAGCCGCCCGTGAAACGGAGCGTCCGGTCTTCCTGCGTGAAGTCTGCGGCGGCGGCGGGGGCGGTCGTCATGCGGTGCGGAAGATGCGGCAGAACGAAGCCCCCGGCAAGCGGGCAGAATTTGTGTCGCGGATGAGATGCGTTGCGGCCCGAAACCTGCCAAAGGGACGGCCATGGGAGTTGAAATGCATCAGGGCGTCGCGTTCCTCGGCGTCGGGCGCAGCGACGTGCGCGTCTTCGGGCTCACCCCCGTCGAGCGCGCGCGCCGTATCGCCGCAAAGGCCAAACTGGCGCCGGTCGATCGAGTTCCGGCGGAAGGCTCCGTAATCGTTGCCGATCTGGCCTTTGCGTGGGATCCGGCCTGGCTCGCTTATCTACGCGATCATCGTGACCTCGCCGTGACATGGCGCGGGCGCCCCGCATTGGTCCATTGCACGGACGCCGCGCAGGCGCAGGCGGCGCTCGCCGCGATCGAGACGGGCGCGCCGCTGCCGCCGGGCCTCGCCGTGCAGGATGCCGAGCTTGACGCGAGCCTCTACAATGCGACGCTCAGGAAGCGCGAGAATGCGTATCTGCTGCCGCTGACCCGCGAGGCGGCGCCGGTGATCGAGAAAGCGAGCTACGACGCGAGCTACAAGGGGGTGACCGATATCCTCACCCTCTATCTGTGGCGCGGCGCGGCCTTCCATCTCACCCGCTGGGCGGCGGCGATCCGGATGACGCCGAATATGGTGACGACGATCGGCGTCGCCTTGTGCGTCTGGGCCTTCTTCCTGTTCTGGCAGGGGCATTTCGCCGCGGGCCTGCTCGTCGGCCTGATCTTCATGGTGCTCGACACCGTGGACGGGAAGCTGGCGCGCTGCACCGGCACCTCTTCCGAATGGGGCAATATCCTCGATCATGGCGTGGACCTCGTCCATCCGCCCTTCTGGTACTGGGCCTGGGGCATGGGCTGCGCGGTGCCGGCCTGGGGGCTGGGCTTCGGCGAGGGCGAGTTCTGGACGATCATGGTGGTGCTGGTCGCGGGCTATGCCGTGCAGCGCGCGATCGAGGGCGCGTTCATCGCGGGCTTCGGCATCCACATCCATGTCTGGGAGCGGATCGACAGCCGCTTCCGGCTGATCACCGCGCGGCGCAATCCCAACTACATCCTGATGGTGTTGAGCCTGCTGCTCTCGCGGCCCGATTGGGGGCTGGTCTGGATCGCATGGTGGACGGGGCTTTCGTGCCTGTTCCACCTCGTCCGGCTGGGCCAGGCCTATTTCGCGCGCGCGCGGGGCCGGGAGGTCGTTTCTTGGCTGGTCTGACCGCGCTGTTGCTCGCCGGGCGGCGGCCGGGCGTGGATGCGCTGGCGGCGAGCCGGGGCGAGACGCTCAAGGTGCTGATCCCCGTGGCGGGCGAGCCGATGGTGGCGCGTGTGGTCGCGACCCTGCTCGCCACGCCGGAGATCGGGCCGGTGCGTGTGATGACGCAGGACACGGCGGCAATCGCGGCGGTGCTGCCGGACGATCGGCGGCTCGGCTTCCTGCACTCGGGCAACGGGATCGCGCTATCGGTCTCGTCGGCGTTGAAGAGCGGCGAGGCGCCGTTCCCGCTGTTCCTCACCACCGCTGACCATGCCCTCCTCCGGCCCGAGACGATCGCCGAGTTCCTGGCGGCGGCCAATGGCGCGGACGTCGCCGTCGGCGTGGTCGAGCGGGCGGTTGTGGAAAGCCGCTTCCCACAGACGAAGCGCACCTGGCTGCGCTTCCGCAAGGGCGACTGGACGGGCGCCAACCTCTTCTACTTCGCGAGCGCTTCCGCGCTGCCGGTGATCGAGAGCTGGGCCTCGATCGAACAGGATCGCAAGAAGGGCTGGAAGCTGATCGCGAAGTTCGGCGTCGGCCTGCTGCTGCGCGCTGCGACCCGCACGATCACGCTGCACGATGCCGTGGCGCGCGCGGGTCGCAAGCTGGGCGCGAACGTGCGGATGGTCGGCCTGTCCGATCCGCGGCGGCG
>BACX01000693.1 GCA_000333335.1 Sphingomonas-like bacterium B12
CTCGTCTTGGACCCCGATATGGCGCCGCCACCCGTTCGGCGAAACCGGGATAATATCGCGCGCACTTTTCCAGATTATCGAACGATGGCGATGCGCCCGAAATCGTTTCGGCGCGTTTACGGCAGCTGAACGATCGCTCCAGCGCGGGTTCAGGGCGCTTGACCCATGATCCGCGCCACAGGAATCGAATGAGAGAGGACGTCATGTCGAGCCCCTTCTTCCGCCACGCGAGCCTGATGGCGGCCACCGCGATGGCGCTGTCGCTCGCCGCCTGCAACCAGTCGCCGACGGCCGGCAACCAGAGCGCCGACGCCAACGGCGCGCTCCCCGCGCTCCCCGATGCGGTGCCGCTGCAGCAGGGCGCCGCCACTCCGATCGCGCCCGCGCCCGCCGCGCAGGCTCTGCCGTCGGCCGCCCCGGTGAAACTCGCCCGCGTCGCGCAGCCATCGCAGGCCTATGCCTATCTCGATCGCGCCGATGGCGTGTTCAACACGATCGGCGACGCGCCGCCGGACTATGCCTATGACGACGGCGATGTCTCGCCCTGGGCATGGCAGACCGACGGTGGCGACGTGCAATATGCCGAGCCGGTCGATGGCGGCTATCGCTATTATTATTACCAGCCGGGTGCCGACACGCCCTATCTCGTGCGCGATCGGGATTACAGCTACGGCTATTCGGGTGACCAGCTCGTCGCGGTCTATGACGATCGCGGCGACCTGCTGCCGCCGGACGCTTATTATGGCCGGCAGGATTATGCGTCGCGCTATTATGCCCGTGCGGTCTATCTGAATCGCCTGTCCCGCGAGCGGGAACATCGCGGCGTCATTGCGGCTAACTGGGCGGCGCGGCGCGCGGACATCGCGGCGTCGCGGGCGCAGTGGGCCGAAAATCGCGCGCAGCAGGCCGAATGGCAGGCCTATCATGCCCAGCATGATGCCCAGGAGCAGCAGCATTGGGCGGACGAGCGCGCGCAGCGCCAGGCGGAGGCGCAGCGTTTCGATCGCTGGCAGCAGGTCGGCTTCCACCGCCCGCCGCCGGAGCCGATCGCGGCGCCCGACCAGCCGCCGCGCCGTGGCTGGTTCGGCGGCGGCGATCGCGATGCCGCCCGCCAGCAGCAGATCGCCCAGCAGCAACGCCAGCAGCAGGTGCTGCAGCAACAGCGTGCGCAGCAGCAACAACAGCAGCAACGCCAGATGCAGGTCGCCCAGATGCAGCAGCGCCAGCAGCAGATGCGGAACGATCGCGATGCCCAGCAGGCATCACGACAGCAGGCGCTCGCCCAGCAGCAGGCGCGTCAGGCGGCGCAGCATCAGGCGGCTGCACAGCAGCAGGCGCAGATGCAGCGGGACGCCGGCCAGCGTCTGGCCGCCCAGCGCGCGAACGACCGGCGTCAGCAGATGCAGGACCAGCAGCGCCAGCGCGCCGAGGCGCGGCAGCAGGCGCGCGACACGCAGCAGCAGCGTGCACAGCAGCAGCAGCGCACGCAGATGGCGGCGCAGCAGCAGGCCGATCGCCGTCAGGCCCAGGCGGAACAGCGCCAGCAACAGCAAGGCGCACGACAGCAGGCGCAGCAGGAACATGCCCAGGCTGCGCAGCAGGCGCGCGCGGAGGCGCAGCAGCGCCAATCCGAGGCGCGCCAGCAGCAGGCGCAGCAGCGTGCCGAGGCGCAGCAACAGGCCCGCGCCCAGGTGGCCGAGCAGCGGGCGCAGGCCCAGCAGCAGGCGCAACAGGCTCATGCCCAGATGGCGCAGCAGCGTGCCCAGGCGCAGCATCAGGCCCAGCAGGCGCGCGCGCAAGCGCAGCAGGCCCGCGCCGCCGCACCGCACGGCGGAGAAGGCCCGCGTCATCACGAATGACCGCTGGCCGTCGTCCTGCCGTCATGCTTGAACGGGTCCGGCGTATTGGGAGACCAGAAGCGTGCTGAAGCTGATCGGCAAGGACGGCGGTGAAGCGGACATCGACAAGGCGATCTGGGCGGATCTCTGCGAACCCGAGGAATCGGAGATCGCGGAGGTCGAGCGCCGTTTCGGCGTCCGCCTGCCGACCCGCGAGGCCTTGTCCGAGATCGAGGTCTCCAGCCGCCTGCGTAGCGACAAGGGGCAGCTGATCATGAGCGCCCCGCTAATCGCGCGCCACGGCGATGTCGGGATGCTGTCGCCCACTGGCTTCATCCTCGACAAGGATAGGCTGGTGACGGTGCGCTTCTGCCAGATGACCGCCTTCGATCAGGTGCACGAGGCGATCGAGAAGGGCGATCACGCGGTCGGCGGGCAGGAGGTGCTGGTCCGCCTGCTGGAGGATATCATCGATCGCTCGGCCGATCGGCTGGAGCGCGTGGCGGAGGAGCTCGCCACCGCGTCCCACGCCATCTTCCGCGAACCGCAGACGGACGGCCCCAAAAAGCGCCTCGGCCGCGAGACGCGACGGCTGCGCGCGCTGATGGTGCGGGTGGGCCGCGCGAGCGAGCAGATGGTCAAGGTCCGCCACGCCTTCCTCGCCATCGGCCGCATCGCCAATTTCGTGCTGGATCGCTGCGAGCCGAAGATTCCCGATGCACTCCGCGACCGGCTGGAGGCGGTGAAGCACGACATCGAGTCGCTCGACGAGTTCGAAAGCTCGCTCACCGGGCGCGTCCAGCTGCTGATCGATGCCGCTACCGCCTTCATCTCGATCGAGCAGAATGACGTGGTGAAGGTGCTGACCGTCGTCTCGGTGGCGGGTGTGCCGCCGGTGCTGGTGGCGGGCGTCTACGGCATGAACTTCCACGACATGCCCGAACTGAGCTGGCCCTGGGGCTATCCCTTCGCGTGGGCGCTGATGATCCTGAGCACGATCATCCCGGTCCTGTGGTTCAAGTGGCGGGACTGGCTGTGAGGCGAGCCAGTATCGCTCCCAGTTTCTCCACCATCGCCGGATCGCGGGATGCGGGGACGGTCAGCAGGGCCTGATCCAGCACGGTGTCGATCGGCGAGGGCGTGCGCTCTTCGGGCAGGCTCTCCGCGAAGGCCCGCACCAGCTTGCGCGCGGTCTCGCCATTGGCGTGCATCTGCGCCACCACATCGGTGGCGACCACGCCGGCCTCCTCCTCGCGCCAGCAATCGTAATCGGTGACCATGCCGACCAGCGCGTAGGGCAACTCCGCCTCGCGGGCGAGGCGCGCCTCGGGCATGGCGGTCATGCCGATGATGTCGGCGCCCCATTGGCGATACATCAGGCTTTCCGCACGGGTGGAGAATTGCGGGCCTTCCATCGCCAGATAGGTGGCGCCGGTCGCCGCATCGCCGCCCGCCGCCCGGATCGCGGCGGTGGCGAAGGCGGAGAGGCGCGGGCAGGTCGGGTCCGCCAGCGAGACGTGCGTGACGAGGCCGGCGCCGAAGAAGCTCGCCGGCCGCGCCACCGTCCGGTCGATGAACTGGTCGACCACCACGAAGCGCCCCGGCGGCAATTCCTCGCGCAGCGACCCGACCGAGGAGATCGCGAGCAGGTCGGTCGCGCCCAGCCGCTTCAGCGCATCGATATTGGCCCGCGTGTTGATCTCGCTCGGCGGGATGCGGTGCCCGGCGCCATGGCGGGGCAGGAAGAGCAGCCGCGTCGTGCCGATCCGGCCTTCGAGGATCGTGTCGGAAGGCGCGCCCCACGGCGTCCCGACATCGTGGCGGGCGATCTCTTCCAGCCCCGGCAGCGCATAGAGGCCGGAGCCGCCGATGATGCCGATCGTCCAGCCGCCCATACGCTTGTCCTTCACACCGGTTGACGTGGCCCTCGCGTCCTCGCAAGGCCCCTTCATGCGCTTCTTCTCCGACAACGCCGCCGCCGTCCACCCGTCCGTGCTGGAGGCGATCGCCGCCGCCAACCATGTTGACACGGCCTATGACGGCGATGCGCTCAGCCAGCGCCTCGACGGCGCCTTTTCGGACCTGTTCGGGACGGAGTGCGCAGCACTCTGGGTGTCGACCGGCACGGCGGCCAACTGCCTCGCGCTCGCCAGCATGGTGCCTCCCCATGGCGGCGTGTTCTGCCACCGCGAGGCGCACATCAACACCGACGAGGCCGGTGCGCCCGAATTCTATACCCATGGCGCCAAGCTGATCCCGCTCGACGGCGAAGGGGCGAAGCTGACGCCCGAGACGGTCCGCGCCGCCCGCAGCGCGATCCGGCCCGACGTCCATCGCGTCCAGCCGCACGCGCTGTCGATCACCAATGCCACCGAATATGGCCTCGTCTACCGGCCGGACGAAGTGGCGGCGCTGGGCGCCGTGGCGAAGGAACTGGGCCTCGGCTTCCATATGGACGGCGCCCGCTTCGCCAATGCGATGGCGACGCTGGGCGGCCATCCCGGCGACGTGACGTGGCGCGCGGGCGTCGATGCGCTGAGCTTCGGCTTCGTCAAGAATGGCGGGTTGTCGGCCGAGATGCTGATCTTCTTCCGCACCGACTGGGCCGAGGTCGCGAAGATCCGCCGCAAGCGCGCCGGCCACCTCAATTCCAAGGGCCGCTATCAGGCGGCGCAGGTGCTGGCGCTGCTGGAGGCGGATCGCTGGCTGGAGAACGGTCGCGCGTCCAACGCCGGCGCGGCGAGGATCGCGGACGCCGCGGGCGACCGGCTGGTGCTGCCGGTCGAGGCCAACGAAATCTTCCTGCGCCTGACGCCGGCCGAGGCCGCGAGCCTGCGCGCGCAGGGCTTCGACTTCTACGACTGGGCGGAGGACGAAGCGCGCCTCGTCACCTCCTGGGACCAGCCGCAGGCGGAGATCGAGGCGCTGGCGGGCGCGATACGCGCGCTCGAGTCATGAGCGAGGAATTGACCGGCACCCGCCCGCTCGGCGCCTCGCAGCGGGCGCGGGTGGCGCTGCCGTTCATGATCTGCACGCTCGTCTGGTCGTCGACCTGGCTGGTGATCCGCTATCAGCTCGGCATCGTGCCGCCGAGCTGGTCCGTGGCCTATCGCTTCGTCATCGCCTGCATCGCGATGATGGCCTATGCCCGCTTCACCGGCGCGCGGCTGAAACTCACCGCGCGCGAGCATGGGCTGGCGGCGGTCTATGGCGTCGCCCAATACTGCCTGAACTATTATTTCGTCTATCTGGGCGAGCGGACGGTGACCTCCGGCCTCGTCGCCGTGGCCTTCGCCCTGCTGGTCGTGCCCAACGCGCTGTTCGCGTGGATCTTCCTGAAGCAGGGCCTGTCGCGCGCCTTCTTGCTGGGATCGGGCGTGGCGATGATCGGGCTGGTGCTGCTGTTCAGCCACGAACTCGCCGCCGCATCGACCTCGCGGCACACGATCCTGATCGGCATCGGCTGGTCGCTGGCGGGCGTGCTCTTTTCCTCGATCGCCAACGTGATGCAGGCGAGCAAGCCGGCGGGTGCGATCCCCGTGCCGACGCTGATCGCCTGGGGCATGGCGTGGGGTTCGCTGCTCAACTGCATCGGCGCCTTCGTGCTCGACGGGCCGCCCGTGTTCGATCCGCATCCGAGCTACTGGCTCGGCACGCTCTATCTGGCGTTGATCGGATCGGCGCTGGCGTTCAGCTGCTATTTCGCGGTGATCCGCGCGATCGGACCGGGGCGTGCGGCCTATTCGAGTGTGCTGAGCCCGGTGCTGGCGATGCTGCTCTCGACGGTGTTCGAGGGTTATCGCTGGTCGTTGTCGGCGGCGGCGGGGTGCCTGCTCGCGATCGCCGGGCTGGTGGTGGCGCTGCAGGCGAGGCAGGCGGCCAGGCCCGCGCGGTAATCCGGGTAGAGCGGGCGCCAACCCAGCACGCGCTTGGCCTTGCCGTTCGCGACGCGGCGATTCTCGGCATAGAAAGCGCGCGCGGCGGCCGACAGGCCGGCCTCCTCGATCGATTGGATCGCGGGTGGTGACAGACGGAGCAGGCGGCTCGCTTCCTCGATTACCCGGTTCTGACTGCATGGATGATCGTCGGCGACATTGTATGCGCCCGGCGGTGCGTCGAGACCGGCGACGACGGCGCGCACGACGTCATCGACATGGATGCGGCTGAACACCTGTTCCGGCAGATCGATGCGGTGCGCCCGACCTTCCGCCACCCGCTCCAGCGCCGAACGTCCGGGTCCGTAGATGCCGGGCAGGCGGAACGCGCGCGCGCCTCTCGTCAGCCATGCCGAATCCGCCTCGGCGCGGGCGGAGCGTCGGCCGGTGCCGGTCGGCGCGCCCTCGTCCACCCAGCCCCCGCCGGCGTCGCCATAGACGCCGGTGGAGGAAAGATAGCCGAGCCACTTGCCCTCCAGCAGCGCGCCGTAGCGCTCCAGCACCGGATCGCCGTCGCCCGGCGGCACCGAGGACAACACATGCGTCGCGCTCCCCAGCGCCGCCCGCACCGCCGGCTCGTCTGCAAAGGTGATCGCGTCGGCATCGGCCTCCCGTCGCGTGGCGCGCACCGTCCAGCCCATCGCGCGCAAACGTTCAGCGACGCGCGAGGCGGTGTAGCCCAGGCCGAAGATCAGCATTTCCGCCATTGGCCCTCGTTGTAACGGCACGCGCCCATCCCTAGAAGTCTCTGCATGGATCAGCACAGCGCCATCGCGACTCCCCCCGCCCCGACCCTCCGGCTCGATTACCGCCCGCCCGCATGGCTGGTCCCCTCGATCCGGCTGGATTTCGATCTCGACGCGGCGGCGACGCGCGTCTGTGCGACGCTGGAGATCGAGAAGAACGGCGCCGAGGCTGCCCCGCGCGGCCCGTTGGCGCTGGACGGTGCGCCGGGGATGAAGCCCGTGTCGGTCACGGTCGACGGCCGCGCGCTCGATGCCGGCGAATGGCGGATC
>BACX01000692.1 GCA_000333335.1 Sphingomonas-like bacterium B12
CCCGGATGCGAACCGGCTGACCCACGCAGAACTCCTCGCCTATCCGGCGGTGGAGCTGTTTTGCGAGCGGGCCCGCGCTGCCGACAGTACGCTTGAATTCGACGATGCCGCCGCTCGCCTGATCGCGGAGATGTGTCAGCGTCTCGACGGCATGGCGCTGCCGATAGAATTGGCCGCCGTACGCGTCGCCACTCACGGCATCGCGGCGACCGCGCGCCAGATCGGCGAGCGTTTCAGCCTCGCCTGGTCCGGCCGCCGTACTGCGCAGCCGCGTCAGCAGACCCTACGCGCGACGCTGGACTGGAGCTATGATTTGCTTTCCCCTGCGGAGCGGACGGTGCTGGACCGGCTGGGAGTGTTTGTCGGGCCGTTTTCGGTCGATGCCGCGCTCGACGTCGTGACCGATGCCGCCTTGGGGTCCGACGAGGCTGCGGCGGCGCTCGACGATCTCGCCGCCAAATCGCTGATCGCGGCCAACCGCGCGCGTGGATCCGGCACCTACCGCCTGCTCGAAATGACCCGGGCGTACGCGCGCGAAAAGCTGGCCGCGCGGGGGCACGAGGAACACCGGGCCGTAACCCGACGCCACGCCATGTTCTTCCTTTCCGAGCTGGAAGCCATCGCCGCACAGGACAGCGCGGCCTTTCAGGATACCCGGTCGCTGCGCCCGCAACTCGGCAATATCCGCAGTGCGCTCGACTGGAGCTTCGGGCCGGACGGCGACATTCGCCTCGCGGTGCGTCTGGCGACGGCGAGCATGCGGGTGTTCCTCAATCTTTCGCACCTTGTCGAATGTCGTACCTGGGCCGCGCGCGCTATTGCCGCGCTGGCGCCGGAACAGCGCGGGACGGCGATGGAGCTTGAATTGCAGGGCGCGCTCGGCATCGCCCTGATGTTCACGCGGGGCAACAGCCCCGAGGCGGGCGAGGCGCTGGCCCGCGCGCTGGATATCGCGACCCGGATCGAAGACCATTGGAGCCGCCTGTGCATGCTCGGCCGGCTGCACATCTACCATGAACGAATCGGGGAATATGCCGTCGCCATGGCGCACGCCGAGCAGGCAATTGTCGTCGCCGAGGCGATCGGCGAGCCCGAAGCGCTCGCGGTCGCCTTCTCGCTTTCCGGCATTTCCCATCATCTCGGCGGCGACCAGATCCGCGCGCGGCGCGATCTCGAACGGGCGCTGGAGCAGGCCGCGCCATCACGGCGCGACCGCACGATCGCGTATGGTTTCGACCATCGCAACCGCACCGGCATCGCGCTCGCGCGCGCGTTGTGGCTGACCGGCGAGCCGGATGCCGCGCGGCGCCTCGCCGAGCAGGCCGTTGCGGAAGCCGCCGCGCTCGATCATCCCGTAACGCATTGCATCGCGCTGATCTGGTCGCTGTCGATCCATTTCTGGATGGGAGACTGGCCGCGGGCCGAACAGGCTTTGCGGACGTTTCGCGAATGCGCCCATACTGACGCGCTCGGCCCTTATATCGCCGCGGCCGAGGGTTTCGGCGGAGAACTGGCGATCGAACAGGGGCGCTTTGCGGAGGCCGTCGAAGCACTGGAGGACAGCCTTTCGCAGTTGCGCGGCGCGCGTTACGAACTGCTGACCACCCCGTTCTCCATCGCGCTCGCGCGGGGACTGTCGGCCGGGGGCCGTCTGGCCGAAGCGCGCCGACTGGTGGACACCACGATCGCGCGCTGCAACGACATCGGCGAGCGGATCGCCCTGGCCGAGCTGTTCCGGGTCAAGGCCACCATTGCCGCAGCCGAAGGTGCTGCGGACGAAGCGCTGGCCGCGCTGGAGCAGGCAAGCTCGGTCGCCCGACAGCAGGGCGCGCGGGGTTGGGAAATGCGCGCGGCGACGGACCGGGCGGCCCTGCTTGCCCACGCCGTCGATCCGACGACGGCGCGGTAGGTGCCTTACCTTCCCGGCAACAGAACCGCGCGCGGTTCGAGGAAAGCGTCAAGCCCGTAGGAACCGATCTCACGCCCGAGGCCCGACTGGCGGAACCCTCCGAACGGTGCGCGGGGATCGTGCGGCGCACCGTTGATGACGACGCGCCCGGCCACGAGTTGCCGCGCGACGCGCAGGGCGCGGCCCTCGTCCGAGGACAGGACATAGGCCTGAAGCCCGAAATCGGAATCGTTGGCGATCGCGATGGCGTCGGCTTCATCCTCATAGGGGATGACGCTCAGGACAGGGCCAAAAATCTCCTCGCGCGCGACGCGCATGGTGTTCGTCACGTCCGTAAAGATCGTCGGCTTCGCGAACCAGCCGCGCTCCAGTCCGTCGGGGCGTCCTTCCCCGCCGGTCAGCAGGGTCGCGCCTTCCTCGCGTCCGATCCTGATCCACCGCTGCACACGCTCCCAATGCGACGCGTTCGCAAGCGGACCGATGCGCACGTCCGGGTCCGAGGGCAGGCCGACCTTGAGCTGCTCGGTTTCGCGCTTCAGACGCGCGACGATCTCGTCCCGGCGCGATCGTGGCACTAATATGCGCGAGCCGGCGACGCAGGCCTGACCGCTATTGGCGAAGCCGCTCATCAGCGCGACGGGGATTGCGGCATCGAGGTCCGCGTCGTCCAGGATGATAGTCGGGCTCTTGCCGCCGAGTTCGAGCACGAGCCGCTTCATCGTTTCCAGCGCCGAGCGCTGGATGATCTTCGCGGCCGGGGTCGACCCGGTAAAGGTGATGAGCGCCACGTCGGGATGCGCCGTCAGCGCCGAGCCCACTTCCGGCCCGGTCCCGTTCACGATGTTGAGTACGCCCTTTGGCAGCCCCGCTTCGTGCAGACATTCGAGCAGGATCTGGGTCTGGATCGCGCTCTGTTCGGCCGGCTTGATGACAATCGTCGATCCCGAGCCGATGGCGTGAGCCAGCTTGCTCGCGATGAAGCCGAAATTGCTGTTCCAGGGGGTGATCGCGCCGACCACGCCGAGCGGAAGCATCGTCACCGCACTGAAGCCGGCGGTCCGCTCGAAGGCATAATCCTTCACCGCAGCGGCCATCACTTCGAAGGTCGATGCTGTATTCTGCACCGAGAATCCGGTGAAATAGGCGGGCGCGCCATATTCCTCGGTCATCGCGGCGACGAGATCGCCAGCCCTCGCCTTCACCGCGTCGCGCAGTCGGTGGAGCATGGCGATCCGCTCCGCCTGCGAGGTTCGCGCCATCGCCGGAAAGGCGCGCTTGGCCGCCGCGACCGCAAGCCGCACGTCCTCCGCGTCGCCAAGACGAACGGAGCCGATCGGTTCTTCCGTGGCTGGATTGAACAGTTCGAAGCTCTTAGTCCCGTGCGGCGTCACGAACGCGCCGTCGATGTAGACCTTGTCGATAATCCGCATTGCCTGTCTCCTTTTGCTGACGACGATATGGAATGGGACCTCCGTTCGGATTAGCGTGACAATCTGGGACGAACTGATGAGGTATATCGCGCAATGGCCAGGGCGAGCCTCGCCGAACTGGAAGCTTTCGCCACCGTTGCGCGGCGGGGTGGCTTTCGCGCCGCCGCCCGCGAACTGGGCGTCTCGTCGTCGGGCCTAAGCCATGCGATCGCATCGCTGGAGGAGCGGTTGAACATGCGCCTGTTCAACCGCACCACGCGCAGCGTCGCCCTTACGGCCGCCGGCGCGCAGTTTCTGGAGGAAATCCTCCCCGCGCTCGCCGCGATAGACGGCGCGATCGAAAACGCCGGGGAACGTTTCGGCGAACCGTCCGGCCTCCTGCGCCTCAACATGGCTGCGGGCGCGGCGCGGTTCGTCATCGCGCCGCTGATCCGCGAATATCTTGACCGTTACCCCCGCATGCAGGTGGAGATCGTCAGCGAGGCGGCTCTCGTCGACGTGATCGGGCGGGGCTTCGACGCCGGGATACGGCTGCGGGACGCAGTCCCGCCCGACATGATCGCTGTGCCCATCATCCCAGAGGTGCGCCTCGTCGTCGTCGGTTCATCCGCCTATCTGCGCGACCGTCCGGTGCCGGTCGTGCCGCAGGACCTGCTGGCGCATGAATGTATCCGCTACCGGCTGGCCAACGGCCGCATCTATCGCTGGGAATTCGCGCGAGGCGGCGAACGGCTTGAACTCGACGCGCCCGGTCGCCTGATCCTAGATGACAGCGGGCTGATGCTCGATGCGGCGCTGGCAGGCATGGGGCTGGGCTATCTCGCCGAAGATACCGTGAAATCCCACATTCGGGACCGGCGCCTGACACCATTGCTGAGAGACTGGATGCCAGAAGAGCCACCGCTGTGCCTCTATTATTCCGGCCGCCGCCATGTTCCCGCCAAGCTGAGAGCCTTCATCGACCTCGCGCGATCACATGTAACGCCTTCGGCTTGATGGACAAAGTATCGTTGTAAATTCAACTCTATACTACGCTGCATTACGGCACTGTCACTCCCACTCACTACTGCCGTTGGCTTCCGACGAACATACGCCGTTCGCTGTCGCCCTCGGCATGTCGGCTCACCCCAAAAGCTGCTACTCGGCATGTGGTGTGCATATGGCGGCTATGTCCCAATCCCAGACATCCCTAAACCGATCGGCACCGCGAATTCCCTCCTAATCGGACGCCGGCAGTTGATCGCGTAGTGGCCGGCTTTCTTCTGAATCTACCAATTCCGACAATTCCGCACGGAGAAAGTCTTTCTCTCAGAGGCGCCCGCTCCGGATCGATGCGACGAGACTCTGTGATGACGAATAGTTATCCGCGATGCTCCGCAGACGAGCCCCGAGCCAAATTGGAGAAACAATGATAACCGGAGATCATTGACTAATATATGCAAATACTGAATATGGCCTCGGCATTTTTCTATATTGATCTATTTTTTGGCTCGAGTCCGCAGGGGTCACCATTCGTTCCGAAACGAGCAGTCTTCCGGATTTACGCCGTCTTTACCGTCCGCTGGATACAGCGGATGGGTATAGCATGGCGAAGAGTTCCACGATGGCGACACCCTGGTCGCCCCCCCGGACCGGCCGTCTCTACATCGCGGCACCGCCAGTTCGACCCAGCCGCCCGCCACCACAATCTACGCCGACGAGACGATCGCCAAGCTATGAAGCTCGACGAAACGGATCGCGGCCTGCTCGCCATGCTGCGCGAGGATGCGCGGCGACATGTCTCGTCGCTGGCCGAGGCGCTCGGCGTGTCTCGTGCCACCGTTTACGCCGCATCGCTAAGCTCGAGGACGAGCGGATCATCACCGGCTACTCGGTGCGTGTCGGCGCGGAGCATCACCGCCGGATGATCCGCGCCTACATGATGATCAAGGTGCAGCCCAAATTCGCGCGCGAGGTGGAGCGGGCGCTGGCCGCCCATCCCGATCACCACCCTCCACGCAATCAGCGGAGAGTATGACCTGATCGCCGAGATAGAAGCCGCCGACCCCGAAGCGCTCAACGAATTGATCGACCGGATCGGAATGATCGACGGCATCGCGCGTACCACTTCCTCGATTATTCTAACGACCAAGGTACAGCGTTGATGATCCAAAGCCAGTGACCAGTCTTGCCGCGGTTCGGCCTCGCTGAGCAGCCGCCCGCGCTCGAACCCGCTTGCACAAGCAAGGTTTCGCTCCGACCTTGGGGTGCACGTCAAGCTCACCATGAAGGCTCGCACCATGCTCCAGAAGCTGAAGATCGATTTCGTGTCCGATATCGCCTGCCCCTGGTGCGCGATCGGTCTGTACGGCCTTGAGAAGGCGCTCGACAATCTCGCGAACGAGATCGATTCCGAGATCAGCTTTCACCCCTTCGAGCTCAACCCGGACATGCCGGCCGGCGGCGAGAACGGGCTCGACCACATCGCCCGAAAATACGGAATGTCGCCCGATCAGGCGCGCGAGAACCGGGCGCGCATCCGGAATCGCGCGGCGGAGGTCGGCTTCACGATGAACGCGGCGGACACGAGCCGCGCCTACAACACCTTCGATGCCCATCGGCTGATCGCCTGGGCCGGCGATAAGGGGCGCCAGATCGAGATGAAGCGCGCGCTCTTCGCGCTGTATTTCACGGACCAGAAGGATCCGGGCGATCCCGATGCCCTCGCCGCCGCTGCCGAAGCGGTAGGTCTGGACGCCACCGAAGCCCTCGAGGTACTCGCGTCCGACCGCTACGCCGAGCAGGTTCGCGCGGAGGAATCACTTTGGCGTGAGCGCGGGATCAACGGAGTCCCCGCCGTCATCGTCGGCGATCGCTATCTCATCTCCGGCGGCCAGCCGGCCGAGGAATTCGAACGACAGCTCCGCTGGATTTCGGCGAAGCTCCGCGAAGAGCGGGCGCCGGCCGAGGCCTGACCGTCACAGGGCGCACGGCGCCTGCTCAGGCCTCAAGTACCTTGCGCAAAGAGGCTTCGATCTGGCCGCCGCAATAAGCGTCGCCGTATTTTTCACGGGCAGTTGCGGCGAGCTTGGCCATTTGCGGCAATTCCGCGATCCGTCGCGTAAGCGCGAGCGTCGCGGGAGCGGTTTCCTTCAGGATCGCTGCGATGACGTCGAAACGGTCGGCCAAGGTCGACCAGAGGGTGGCCGTCACGATATCGGCAATGCCCGGAGCATCACCGCCAAGCAGGAAGCCGGAATCCGCTTTCAGACCGTGGCGGCGACCGGTCTCTTCCCAGCACGACATCCACTTCTTGAGACGGAGAACGAAATCCCCCCACCGCTCGCGCGTCCACATTGCGCGGCCACCGTTGAGGGTGATCTCGTCGATAACGTCGTTGGCGTCGTTGACGATCTTCATCGACAACGCGCGCAGGGCCGCTGTCGCGGGCAGGAGGTCCAGCGTCTCGCCCAGATAGAGGAGAATGGCGGGCATCTGCGCAATCGCGAAGTCCGCCTTTCTGTCGATCAGGATCGGCGGCCCGATGAAGGGTACCGGCATGTCGGCAACCGGACCTTCCATCAGGTCCGAGATCGCCGCGTCGCCCATCTCGGTCCAGCTTTTGCCGACGTAAGACAGAATGGCGCGCACGAACTGGCCGCGGAACGGTACCGACCAGTAATAAAGCTCGTAGTCCGACATGGCTCTCTGTCCCTTCAGGCGGCGCTGACGTCATACTTGAGGTGGACCGCGCCATGATCGAGCCGGCGACAATCTGCGAGCGATAGCCGGACGCGGCCTTTCAGCCCATCCGTGCCATGGGAAACGATCGCTTCCATGTCTTTCCGCGCGTCGAGCGCCGGCATGACGACCACGTGCAACTCGTCGACGAGGCCTTCGGCAAGAAAGCTGCCGTTGATCGCAGCGCCGCCTTCAAGCAGCAATGTGTCGATATCGAGCTCGGCGCGCAGGGTTTCGAGCGACGCCTTCAGATCGACCTGCTCGCCCTGCGAGACGAGATAGGAGACGCCATCGCCGGCAAGCTCGGCGAGATGCTCGTCGGTCACCCGGTGCCGAGCAGACG
>BACX01000691.1 GCA_000333335.1 Sphingomonas-like bacterium B12
CGATGATCTGATCGGGAGGGGAGGAGCGGTCGCCCGCTTCCTCCCCTTCGTCTTGTCTGGCGTGCGGGAACAGGCCGTTGACGAAGCGGCATTGTCGGGCCGAAAGAGAGGCATGCGTCTCCCCGCCCTTCGTGCCGAACCCGTGCCGCTGCGCGCCGCCGCACCGGCGAAGGCGGCGCTGACGCCCGACAGACTGATCGCGGCGGGTGTCGCGGGGCTGGGCGTCGCGTCCGCCGTCATGCTCGCGCGGGCGGCCGGCGACTGGCGCTTCGCCGTCGGCTTCCTCGTCGGCTTTGCCGCGATCGCCGCCGCCATCGTGCTCGCCGCGCGGATGCGGATCGGCGTGGTGGCGAGCGAGGAGAACCCGCGTCCGGACCGAGCGCTGCTGCGCGCCGCGCTGGATGCCTGCGAGGAGCCTGCCGCACTCACCGACCGCGCCGGCCGGATGATCGCAGCCAACGTCGCCTTCTTCGATCGCTTCGGCGCAGCCGCCGTGCCGCCGACGCTGCCGGGGCTCGATCTCTATGCTGAATCCATCGCCGCCGCCGGCCGATCCGCCTGGCGCGAGGGCGATGCGGAAACCGCGCTCGGCAACACCCGCATCCGCCTGCGCGTGCTGCGCGCCGGGGTGGGCGAAGACCATCTGCTGTGGCGGATCGGCGACGGGCGCGGCGAGGGGCGCACCGATGCGTTGCGTCTCGTCGGCGGGGCGTTCGGTGATCGGCTCGGCCGCGCCGGCCTGATGACCGCGCTGATCGACGAGCGCGGCCGCGTGCTGGTCGCCAACAAGGTCTTCGCCGCGCGCGCGATCGGCCCGCAGGCGACCAGCATCACCGGGCGCGACTTCGCCGCCTGCCTCACGCAGGATCAGGATGGCGCTCTCAATTTCGCGCGCGA
>BACX01000690.1 GCA_000333335.1 Sphingomonas-like bacterium B12
CCCAATAGACCTTGCGCGCGGTGCGGCTGGAAAAGCTCTTCGAAAAGAAGGCGGCGGCGCGCGCGTTGCGGGCCACCAGCAGCGCGCCCGACGTGTCCTTGTCGAGCCGGTGCACCAGCTTGGGCCGCCCCTCGCTCTCATATTCCAGCGCATCGAGCAGGCCGTCGACATGGCGCTCGGTCTTGGTGCCGCCCTGCGTGGCGAGGCCCGGCGGCTTGTTGAGCACCAATGCTGCGGCATCCTTGTGGATGACGAGGCTTGTCACGCCGAAGCTCGTGAGTTGGACGACGCCCGATGGATTGTCGATTCAGGGCCAGCTCTTCGAGCCGACGGGGCCGAAGAAGAAACGCCCCGCCGTGATCTTCGTCCATGGTGGCCCGCCGCGCCAGATGCTGCTCGGCTGGCACTATATGGGTTATTATTCCAACGCTTACGCGCTGAACCAGTATCTGGCGAGCCGGGGCTTTGTCGTATTGTCGGTGAATTACCGCCTGAGTGTCGGCTATGGCCGCGCCTTCGAGCAGCCCGACCATGCCGGGCCGGCTGGCGGATCGGAATATCAGGACGTGCTGGCGGGCGCCCGCTGGCTCCAGCAGCAGCCGGGCGTCGATCCGGCGCGGATCGGCATCTGGGGCGGCTCCTATGGCGGCTATCTCACCGGCATGGCGCTGTCCCGCAATTCGGACGTGTTCAAGGCGGGATCGGACCTGCACGGCGTCCACGACTGGTCTCGCGACGTGGCCGAGGAGACGCAGCCGGCCAAGCGCTACGAACAGGGCGATTGGCAGCAATTCCTG
>BACX01000689.1 GCA_000333335.1 Sphingomonas-like bacterium B12
TCCTCGCGATCTCGCTGCGTTGAAGCTGCTCCACTATCACCTGTTCAACCGGGGCGATTTCCCGACATTGCTGAAGAGCGCCCGCGCCTCGGCGGAGGCCGCGCCCGAACTGTGGCCGGTCCATGGGATGACCGCCTTCGGCTACGAGCAGCTTCATCTGCTCGACGCGGCCGAGCGCGCGGCGTGGCAGGGCCTCTCGCTGATGCCGACCGATCCCTGGGCGCAGCACGCTCTCGCCCATGTCATGCTCACCCAGGGACGGATCGACGAGGGTATCGCCTTCCTCGAAGGCGCACGCGGCAATTGGGTGGGACTGAACTCCTTCATGCTCACCCACCTCTGGTGGCATCTTGCCCTCTTCTACCTGAGCGCCGGCCGGGCCGAGGACGCGCTCGCCGCGTACGAGGAGGTCTGGGGCGTGGCGAAAGACTATTCGCAGGATCAGGTCGGCGCCGTGTCGCTACTGACCCAGCTGGAGCTGGCCGGCGTCGATGTCGGTGATCGCTGGACGGATCTGGCCGACTGGCTCGCCGCGCGTTCGGACGATGTGGTCCAGCCTTTCCTCAGCGTGCAATATCTCTACGGCCTCGCGCGGGCCGGGCGACCGGAGGCCGATGCGCTGCTGGCGGCGATCGCGGCGACGGCGGATACGGAGCGGCAGGACAGCGACGTGTGGCGCCACGCCGCGCTGCCGCTGGCACAGGGGCTCGTTGCCCATGCGCGCGGCGATTTCGGGACCGCCTCCGATCGCATCGAGGAGGCGCTCCCCCGTCTGATCCGTCTCGGCGGCAGCCATGCCCAGCGCGATCTGTTCGACCAGATCCTGCTCGACGCCCGCATCCGCGCCGGGCGGCTGATCGAGGCGCAGCAGACGCTGGAGCAACGCCGCGCCCACGATCCTGACGGCGTGGCGCTCAATCGACGGTTGGCGGGCGTGTACCGATCGCTCGGTCTCGAAGCGGAAGCCAAGTCGGCGGACGCGCGGGTACGTGATCGGCTGGCACGATGATCCGACTGATCGGGCGGCTGCTGATCGCCCTTTTCCTGATCCTGCCCGCCCCCCTGCTCGCCCAATTCGGGCTGGTGGTGGCCCTTCAGCTCGAACCGCCCAATCTCGATCCCACCTCGGGCGCTGCGGTGGCGGTGGACGAGGTGACCTACGGCACGATATTCCAGAGCCTCGTCCGCCTCGATGCACAGGGCCAGCCGAAGCCGTGGCTGGCGACTGGCTGGACGATCTCGCCCGACGGCCTGACCTACGATTTCCGGCTGCGCCCCGGTGTGCGCTTTTCAGACGGAACGCCCTTCGACGCGCGGATTGCCGCTTTCAGCCTCTCCCGCATCGTCGCCCCCGGATCGACCAACGCGCAGGCCACCGCCTTCGCCGTGATGGCGCGGGTGGACGCGACCGGCCCGCTGGCGCTCCGGGTGACGCTCAAGCAACCCGATGCGGATTTCCTGCGCTTGCTAAGCTATGGTGACGCCGTGATGGTGGCGCCCGGTTCGGCCGCGAAGCTCGCCACCGATCCGATCGGCACCGGCCCTTACAGGCTCGCGACCTGGCGACGCGGCGACGAGGTCGTGCTGACCCGTTCGCCGCATTATTGGGGCGCTCCCGCAAGCGAGCCCCGGCTCAGCTTCCGCTTCATCGCCGACGCAAACGCCGCCTACGCCGCGATGAAGGCCCACGACGTCGATATCTTCCCCGATTTTCCGGCACCCGAAACGCTCGCTCAATTGCGCGCCGACCCCTCGCTCAAGCTGGCGATCGGCCCGACCGAGGGGCAGGTGATCCTGGCCATCAACCAGCGTTCCGGTCCGCTTTCCGACCTGCGCGTCCGCCGTGCGATCAGCTATGCGCTCGATCGCCATGCGATCATAGACGGCGCCATGTATGGCTACGGCACGCCGATCGGCAGCCATTTCGCGCCGCAGGATCCGGACTATCTCGATCTCACCGGCCGCTATCCGCACGATCCCGCCGCCGCACGCAGGCTGCTGGCGGAGGCTGGCTATGCGAACGGCCTGTCGCTGACCCTGAAGCTGCCGCCGCCGGCTTACGCCCGGCGCAGCGGAGAAATCGTCGCGGCGGAACTGGCGGCGGTCGGCATCCACGTCGCGATCCGCAACGTCGAATGGGCGCAATGGCTGGACGAGGTCTATGCCCGCCACGCCTTCGACCTGACGATCATCAACCACGCCGAGCCGTACGACTACGACATCTACGGCCGGCCCGATTATTATTTCGGCTATCACAGCGCAGTGGTCTCGGGCCTTCTCGACCGACTGAAGGCCTCTTCGGACCCGACCGCACGGCACCAGCTTCTGCAGGATCTGCAGTGGCAGCTCGCCGACGATGCCGCCAATGGTTTCCTTTTCGAATATCCGAGACTCGGCGTGCAGGACGCCCGGCTGACGAACGCCTGGGTGAACACACCCAACGAGGCGATCGATTTCGCGACGGCGCATCTGGCTGGCGATGCGGCGAGCGACGGCCGAGGAACGGGACCGCGGCTGGCGGCAGGTATCGGCTGGGCGGCGTGGGCGGCGCTCGTCGCCGTTTTGGCGGCACTTGTCCGCTGGCTGGGAATGGCGGCGTCGGCGAAGCGACTTGCAACGCTGGCGGCTACCCTGCTCGTTGCGACAGCTCTGATTTTCGTGCTCGTCCAGATCGCCCCCGGCGACCCAGCGGCCTTCATGATGGGGCTCGATGCCAGCCCGCAGGCGGTTGCCGCGCTCCATGCCCAACTGGGCCTCGAAGGACCGCCGCTCGCGCGTTATCTCGGCTGGCTCGGCGGGATGATCCACGGCGATTTCGGGCTGAGCTACACCTATCGCGTGCCCGTGGCGGGTCTGCTCGCCGATCGGCTCGCCGTGTCGCTCCCATTGGCCTTGCTCGCGACCTTGCTCTCGATCCTGATCGGTGTGCCGGCGGGCTATGTCTCGGCCGCCGGACGGGGCGGCATCGTGGATCGCTCGCTCGGATGGGCGGCACGGATCGGCATCGCCATTCCCAGCTTCTGGTTCGCCATCCTGCTGGTGCTGCTCTTCTCGGCGACGTTGCGCTGGTTCGTGTCAGGTGGCTTCCCCGGCTGGGACGCGGGTTTCGGTCCGGCGCTCTCGGCCCTGGTGCTGCCGGTGGTGGCGCTGGGCGTGCCGCAGGCCGCGATCCTCGCCCGCATCACGCGGTCCGCGCTGATCGAGGCGATGGCGCAGGATTATGTCCGCACCGCGCGCGCCAAGGGGGCGAGCCGGCGCCGCGCGCTGATCCGCCACGCATTGCCCAATGCGCTGGGGCCGGTCGTCACCGTGCTGGGCTTGCAGGTGCCGTTCCTGCTCGCCGGCAGCGCGATCGTCGAGAACGTCTTCTTCCTGCCCGGCCTCGGGCGGCTGATGCTGCAAGCGATCGCCCAGCGCGACCTGATCGTGGTGCAGGCGGTCGTGGTCCTGATGGTCGCCGCGACCATATTGGCCAGCTTCGCCGCCGACATCGCGCTGGTCGCGCTCGATCCTCGCCTGAGGAGGTCTCGATGAGAATGATCACGATCGGCGCCGCGCTGGTCGCCCTCGCGATCACAGCCGCCCTCGTCTCGCTGATCTGGACGCCCTATGACGTGATCACGGTGGACGTCGCGCACAGACTGCTGCCGGTCTCCGCCGCGCACCCGCTCGGCACCGATCAGCTCGGCCGTGACATGCTGTCCATGATCATGGCGGGCGCGCGGGTGTCGCTCGCCGTATCCCTGCTCGCGGTGGCGGCGGCGATGGCCGTGGGCGTGCCGATCGGCCTGCTCGCCGCCGGCCGCGGTGGCTGGGTGGACGAGGCGGTGATGCGCGCAGGCGACGTGCTGTTCGCCTTTCCGTCGCTGCTGTTGGCGATCCTGCTCGCCACCGTGCTCGGGCCGGGAGCGTTCAATGCCGTGCTGGCGATCGCCCTGTTCAATGTGCCCGTCTTCGCTCGCGTCACGCGTGGCGCCGCGATCGGGTTGTGGCAGCGGGATTTTATCGCCGCTGCCCGATTGGCCGGCAAAGGGCGTTTCGTCATCTCGATCGAGCATGTGTTGCCCAACATCGCCGCGATCCTGGGTGTGCAAGCGACCATCCAGCTGTCACTCGCTTTGCTGGCCGAGGCCGGCCTGTCCTATGTCGGCCTCGGCGTGCAGCCGCCGTATCCGAGCTGGGGCCGGATGCTCAGCGACGCCCAAACTTTGATCGGCACCGCCCCGCGCCTCGCCATCGCGCCCGGCTGCGCGATCCTGCTGGTGGTGCTGGGCTTCGCGCTGATCGGCGACGGCCTGCGCGACCGACTGGACCCGCGCGGATGAGCCTGCTTACCATTAACGAGCTTTCCGTCGCGTATGGCGGTAAGCCCGCGGTGCGCGACCTGTCGCTGACGGTCGCACCGGGCGAGATCGTCGCGCTGATCGGCGAGTCAGGATCGGGCAAATCGACCGTGGCGCTTGCCGTCATGGGGCTGCTTCCGGGCAACGCGACGACGGATGGCTCGGTCGAGGTGACTGGCCACGATCTCGCATCACTCGCGGATCGCGATCTCGATCGGCTGCACGGCAGCACGGTCTCGATGATCTTTCAGGAGCCGTTGACCGCGCTCAATCCCGCGATGCGGATCGGTGCCCAGGTGGCCGAAGCGATCCGCCTCCACACCCGTCACCCTCGCCAAGAAGCGGCGGCACGGGCGGCCGAGGTTCTGGCGCGGGTCGGGCTGCCCGCGGAGGTAGCGCCGTCGTCGCGCTATCCGCACGAACTCTCGGGTGGGCAACGCCAGCGCGTCGCGATCGCCATCGCCATCGCATCCGGCCCCGCAGTGCTGATCGCCGACGAGCCCACCACGGCGCTCGACGTCACGACCCAAGCGCACATCATCGCGCTGCTGCGTCGGTTGGTGGCGGAGGATGGAATGGGGCTCCTGCTTGTCAGCCACGACCTCGCAGTGGTCGCGGAGGTGGCCGATCGTATCATCGTGATGAAGGACGGCACGCTGCAGGAGGAAGGCGCCACCGTCGCCGTGCTGGCATCCCCGCGCGAGGCTTATACGCGGGCGCTGATCGCAAGCGCCCGCCACGTCCCTGCTCGTGTCACGCCCAAGGAAGGCACACCGCTGCTGGAGGTGCGGGGCGTCACCCGCCGCCACGGAGCGCTGCTCGCGGTGGACGATGCGAGTTTCACCGTCGGACGCGGCGAGACGGTAGGGCTGGTCGGCGAGTCCGGCTCCGGCAAGACGACGCTGCTGCGCACGATCCTCGCGCTCGATCCGCCGCAAACCGGCGACGTGCTGCTGGCTGGGGAATCGATCGTGCGGGCGCGAGGCAGGACGCTCAAACGCCTGCGCCGCGATATCCAGGCAGTCTTTCAGGATCCGGGCGGCAGCCTCGATCCGCGCCACCGGATCGAACGCATCGTCGCCGAGCCGCTCCACCTGCTCGATACCCGAATCGATACGACCGAGCGTCGCCGCAGGGTGGAGCAGGCATTGGGGCAAGTCGGCCTCGCGGGGGCGGATGCCGGTCGTTTCCCGCACCAATTCTCCGGTGGCCAGCGCCAGCGCATCGCGATCGCCCGCGCTCTCATCGTCGAGCCGTCGCTGGTGGTGCTGGACGAGGCGGTCTCGGCGCTCGACGTCTCGATCCGTGCCGGCATCCTCGATCTGCTGGCCGATCTCTCGGCCCGGCTCGGCCTCTCCTACCTGTTCGTCAGCCACGATCTCGCGATGATGCGAAACGTCGCCGACCGGCTGGTGGTGCTGCGGCAAGGGCGGATCGTCGAGCAAGGCCGGACGGCCGACATCCTCGCCAGACCAGCGCACGCCTATACCGCCGAATTGCTGGCGGCGACGCCGGACCTCGACGCCGCGATCGCCGACCGCGCCGTTCAGGCGTGATGCACGCCCCGCGCGATGGCGCGGGCTAGGCAGTCGGCAGCGGCCGAACCGATGCGAGCGATCGCGCGCTGGCGCCCGCCATCCGCCGGAAGCTCGATCGCGCCGCTGGCCAATGCGAACACCAGATCGCCGTCGAACGGCATGTGCGCGGGGCGCACCGCGCGAGCGATCCCGTCCTGCGCCATGATCGCCACGCGCTTCGCCTCCGCCTTGGAGAGCGCGGCGTTGGTCGCCACCACCGCCAGCGTGGTATTAGCGCCAGGTGACAGACGACCGAGGCCCGCAAGGCGACCTTCCTCCGGCATCGGATCGTGGGCGTTGGCCGGGCCGGTCGGAACCCGCCCGCCAAATTCGCCGTCCATCTCGAAGGGCCAGGCCCAATAGACATCGCTGCCCGGCATGAGCACCGATCCCACCGGGTTCGCCGCGACCAGCGCGCCGACGATCAGCCCCTCGCCCAGATCCAGCGAGGTCGATCCGATCCCGCCTTCGATGTGCCCGGCCACGGCGCCCCGCCCTGCCCCCACCGATCCGAGCGCAAAATCCGGCGCCGCCGTATCCACGGAAGCTCGGCCGAGCGCGTGGTAGGGTGGTTCCTCGCCCCAATCCTTTTTGCCCCGTGCGAGATCGTGCAGCACCGCGCCGGGGACGATCGGGATCGCATGCCCCTCCGGCCTCAGCCTCATGCCGATGCCCCGCGCCGAAAGCCGTGCGACCACACCGTCCGCAGCCGCCAGCCCGAATACCGATCCGCCCGACAGCACGACGGCATGGACGCCCGCGACGAGATTTTCTGGCGCCAGCGTCTCGGTCTCGCGTACGCCGGGACCGCCGCCGCGCACGTCCACCGCCGCAACCCATGGCGCATCGCAGAGGATGGTCGTGACGCCGGTTTCTGCTGTCTCGTCCGTGGCGTGGCCGACCGTGAGGCCGGGAACGTCGGTGATCAGGTTGCGGGGTCCAGGTTTCAACATCTCAGTCTCGCCATGGAGTGGGCCATGCTCGTTGCGGTGGGCGCATCGCCTCATAGGCGGCCGCGACGCGCAGCACACCGACATCGTCGAACCGGCGGCCGACAATCTGCAGCCCGATGGGCAAGCCGGCCGCCGTATACCCGCAGTTGATCGACGCGGCCGGCTGCTGCGTCATGTTCGCGCCGACGGTGAAGGCGATATGCTCGAACGGGCGTGCGGGATCGTTGACCGGGCTCGCATATTCGGCCGGGAATGCCGGCACCGGCGCGACCGGCGACAGCCAGAAATCATAGCCATCGAAGGCACGCAGGCCGGCTTCCTGAATGCGGATGATCTGATCGAACCCGGTATAGACGGAAAGGCCGTCATATTCACTCGCCGCCTCTACCCACTCGCGGATATACGGCAGGATCAGCGCATAGCGCTCGGGCGAAAGGTGTCGCGTCTCGTCGAGGAAGCGCGCGCGCCAGAACCGATCCAGCCCGTCCAGCATATCGCGGGTGAGATAAGGCGCCACCGGCTCGACGACAGCACCCGCTGCCTCGAAGGTACGCGCGGCGGCGGTCACCGCATCGACGACCTCGGGATCGACCGGCAGACCACAGCCGGGATCCATCTGCAGCCCGATGCGCAGCCCCCTGCAATCGATCGA
>BACX01000688.1 GCA_000333335.1 Sphingomonas-like bacterium B12
GTGCCTCGGCCTGACGACCATGTCGATCTCAGCAGGCGCTGCGCATCGGCGGCCGCGCCGCGCTGGACGAGGCGATCGACGAGGCGCTGCGGCTGAAGCCGCGCCGCCATCACTTCGAGATCGCCGGCCGGGGTGCCGCGCCGGCCGTCACCCGTCACATGAGCGTCACCGGCGGATGAGCGACCCCATTCATGACTGATCAGCGTGGTCGGGATACCCGGCAGGAACTGCGTCGCATGGCGCTCGTCGCCTCGCCCGCGCCCGCCGCGCAGGCGGCCGAGGCGGAATTGCGCCAGCGCTACGAATTCGTCGCCCTAGCCGAGGCAGACGTGGTGATCGCGCTCGGCGGCGACGGCTTCATGCTCCAGACGCTGCACGGGATGCTGGACCAGCATCGCGTCCGCCCGGTGTTCGGGATGAACCTCGGCACGGTCGGCTTCCTGATGAACGAGTGGCGACTCGATGCGCTGTCCGATCGCCTCGCCCGCGCGCGCGCCTTCTCGGTCGCGCCGCTGCGCATGGAGGCGGAGACGATCGATGGCGAGCGCTTCACCTCGCCCGCGATCAACGAGGTCTCGCTGCTGCGCGAAACCCGCCAGACCGCCTGGGTCGAGGTGAGCGTCGACAATCGCGTGGTGCTCCCCGAACTCGTCTGCGACGGCGTGCTGGTGGCGACGGCCGCCGGCTCCACCGCCTACAACCTCTCCGCGCAGGGGCCGATCCTGCCGCTCGGCTCCGGCCTCGTCGCTCTCACCCCGATCAGCGCCTTCCGTCCGCGCCGCTGGCGCGGCGCGATCCTGCCCGAGACGGCGCGCGTCTCCTTCCGGGTGATCGATCCGGTCAAGCGGCCGGTGTCGGCGGTCGCGGACCAGCGCGAGATTCGCGACGTCTCGGTGGTCACCGTCTCGATGGATCGCGCGATCGCGCTCACCCTGATGTTCGATCCGGAGCATGCGCTCGACGATCGGATCACCATGGAGCAATTCGCGGTTTAGCGGTTGTTTACCTTGCCCGTGCAAAGGGGCTTGCAACGCCCCGACGGAAGTTGCATAGGGCGCGCCTCGCCCGGAAACGGGCGGCGGAAATGGTCATTCCTCGGTAGCTCAGCGGTAGAGCTCTCGACTGTTAATCGAGCGGCCGTAGGTTCGAATCCTACCCGGGGAGCCATTTCAGACAGGGTTATTCCTCCATCGGCGCCACCAGCCGCCGTGTTCCACGGAGAGCAGCGCCGTGCCCATCGCCCTTGATCAGCAAGCCACCCTCCTCGATCTCGACGGTACCACGCCGCTGATCGCGCCCTTGTCCGAATGCATCCGCCATTTCGCGGCGCTCAAGGCGTCGGCGAAGGCCGATCACCGCATCCTGCTCACCCAGCCGGTGCCCCGCAAGGATCGTCCGACGCGGACGTGGATCCTCAATCCCGACGATATCGAGGCGCTGGCGGCGGAACAGGCGCAGGGTTGATGCGCGCGCTGCGCTACCGGCTGTGGTGGGCGTGGGCGAAGGCTCGTTACGGGTCGGACGTGCTGAAGGCGGCGGGCTACGACGCGCCGCCGCCCCGCCGGATCAGGTGACCGCCGCGCGGGCGTGAAACGCCGGTTGATCCCACGCGCCTGCCACCAGGATGTCGCGCAGGATCTCTGCCGCGTTCCACACATCCTCGAAACCCACGTAAAGCGGCGTGAAGCCGAAGCGCAGGATGTCCGGCGCACGGAAATCCCCGATCACGCCGCGCGCGATCAGCGCCTGCATGATCGGCCAGCCCTGTTCGTGACGGAAGGAGACATGACTGCCGCGTGCGGCCCCGTCGCGCGGTGTCGCCAGCGTGAGGCCTAGGCCGACGCAGCGATCCTCCACGCAATCGATGAATGCCGAGCAGAGCGCCTGCCCCTTGGCGTAGAGCGCCGGCAGATCGGCGCCGAGGATCACGTCCACGCCCTCCTCCAGCGCGGCGAGGCCGAGGATCGGCGGCGTACCGCACAGGAAACGGGAGACACCCTCGCCCGGCGCGTAATCGTCACCGAAGTCGAACGGCGCGGCATGGCCCATCCAGCCCGATAGCGGCGAGCGAAGCGCAGCCTGATGCCGCTCCGCCACGAAAAGGAAAGCCGGCGCGCCGGGTCCGCCGTTCAGATATTTGTAGCCGCAACCGACCGCGAGATCGGCGTTTGCGGCGTTCAGATCCACCGCCACCGCGCCCGCGCTGTGGCTGAGATCCCATAGCACCAGCGCGCCCTTCGCCTGCGCGGCGCGGGTGATCGCCGCCATGTCGAACATCGCGGCGCTCTGGTAATGGACGTGCGTGAGCAGCAAAACGGCGACGTCCTCGTCCAGCGCCTCGACGATCGCGTCGCGCGGCGCCAGCCGCAGTTCGGCGCCCAACGTCTCCGCCACGCCTTGCGCGACATAGAGATCGGTCGGGAAATTGCCCGGCTCGGACAGGATCACGCGGCGCCCCGGCCGTGCCTTCACCGCCGCCGCGAGCAGCTTGTAGAGATTGACCGAGGTGGAATCGGCGACCAGCACCTCATGGGGCTTCGCGCCGATCAACCGCGCGATCTTGCCACCGACCCGTACCGGGGCGTTAATCCAGCCGGCCTTGTTCCAGCTACGGATCAGGTCGCGCCCCCATTCGTCGCGCACCGTGCCCGCCAACCGCGACACCGTCGCACGTGGCATGGCGCCGAGCGAATTGCCGTCCAGGTAGATTTCGCCCGTCGGCAGATCGAACGCATCGCGCGCACCCCGCAGCGGATCGGCGGCGTCGAGCGCCCGCGCCTCCTCCAACGACTTCACAGCGCCGTCCTCACGCTCAGCAGTTCGGGAAAGAAGGCCTTTTCCAGTACCTTGGCGAGATATTGCACTCCCGCCGTACCGCCGGTGCCGGTCTTGAATCCGATCACCCGCTCCACCGTCTTGAGGTGCCCGAAGCGCCAGAGCTGGACGTGATATTCGATATCGACCAGCTTCTCGGCCAGCTCGTACAGATCCCAATAGCGATCGGTATCGGCGTAGACTGCCGCCCAGGCGCGCTCCACCTCGGGCGAGGCGGCGTAGGGCAAAGTGAAGTCGCGCTGGGTCACGCCCGCCGGGATGTCGAAACCGCGCCGCGCGAGCAGCCGCAGCGCCTCGTCATAGAGACTCGGCTGGGCCAGCCGCATCTTCAGTCGGGCGTGGGTCGGGGGATCGTCGGCGTGGATCTCGACCATCGCCGCATCCTTGTTGCCGAGCATGAACTCGATCTCGCGATACTGGTCGGACTGGAAGCCCGAGCTGGTGCCGAGCTTGCCCCGCATCTTCGTGTAGTCGGCGGGCGTCATCGTCGCCAGCACCTCCCAGCTGCGGATCATCTGCTCCTGGATACGGGCGACGCGGGTCATCATCTTGAAGGCGGGGCGCAGATCGTCGGCGGCGACCAGCGCGCGCGCGGCGTGCAGTTCGTGCAGCGCCAGCTTCAGCCAGATTTCCGACGCCTGGTGGATAGCGATGAACAGCAGCTCGTCATGCGCATCGGACAGCGGATGCTGACAATCGAGCAGGTCGGGCAGGCGGAGGTAGCTGCGGTAGGTGATCGTGTCGGGCATGGGGCGCTTTAGGCCCGCCAGAAGCGCTTCACGTCAAGCAGTGTGTCGAGCGCATCCTCCGCACCCTCCAGCATCCGGCGCCGTTCGCGCTTGCCGGGCACGGGCAGCGTCTCCTCGATGCCGAGCGCACCGAGCACTTCCGGCCCGGTGACGAGATCGTTCAGTTCGCCCAGTGCGTCCTGCAGATCCTCGATCTTCGAGACGAATTCCCTGTGCCGCCGCCGCGCCTTCCTGCCCGGATAGAGCGAGCCGAAGAATTCGGCCGCGTAGCGCATTTTCTTGCCCTCGATGCGGGCCTCGTGCCGATGCGCGTCGTCGAGCTTCGCGAGGCCCTTGCCGCGCCTCTTGAGCTTGCGGCGGTGGCGATCGAGGATGTCGGCGGCGAAATCCGGCGCCGCCCGCGCGGCGAGCGCCGCGTCCCGTGGATCAACCCGCCATTGGCCGATCGCCAGCCACTCGGCGAGATCGATCATCAGCAACCGGGTGCGCGCCGAAGCGAGCGAGGTGCGGACATGCTCCAGCGCCTGTTCCCGCACCCCGCCAAGCTGGCCGCGCACATGCTCCGGCATGCGCGGGATCAGCACGTCGAGGTTGCGCACCTCGCCCAGTTCGGCGGCGAGCCATTTCAGCTCCAGCTTGAGCAGGGCGGCGCGATCGTCCCCCTCCAGCAGCGGCTTGAACAGCGAGAAGGCGGAACGCAGCCGCCGCAAACCGACGCGGGCTTGATGAACCGATCCCGCCCCGCCCGTCTCCATCACCCCACGCTCGTTCAGGCGAAACTGGCGGATGCAGCTGTGCGCGATCGCGGCGAAGGCGTCGCGCGCGTCCCCTTCGCGATCGAGCACGACCGGTTCGGCCTGGCCGCGCCGCGCTTCGCATCGCCGGTGAGGCCATAACCCGTTTCGGACTTGGAGCGGACGCCGAGGCGCAGCGGCACGTGCTCGTCCAGCCGCCGGGCAAGGTCGAACAGCGCACGCGGATCGCCCGATTTCAGCTCCAGCTCGATCTCGCTCAGCGAAGCCCGACGCGGGCCGGCCGCCGCCTCGCCGATGTCGAGCGCGAGTTCGATCGCCGCGCCCTCGATCTCCGGCTCGAACACGGTGCGCGTCACCCGAGTCTCGAACAGAGGAGCCAGCGTCTCCAGCACCTCGGCCGCGAACAGCTCGGGCAACGGCCCCGCCGACGCATCCAGCACCGGCCTGTCACCCTTGACCTCGCATTCCCATTCCGGACGCACGAACAGGCCGGCGGCGCCCTCGCCTTCCGCCTTCACGGTCTGGATGCGTTTCCTGCCCTTGCGGCGGATGCGCAGGCCGAAGCCCTTGCGGCGGAGATCCTCGTCGGGCGTGTCGAAATAGGTGGAGAGCAGTTCCTGCCGCTCGCGGGGCAGCCCAGCCAGCGCGGGCGCGTCAGCCAGCCGCTCCGCATCGGCGGGATCGATCTCCAGCTTCAGCTCGATTTCGAGAGGTTCGATCACCATGCGGCGCCCNTCCGTC